>NZ_JBQRUW010000008.1:0-143956 GCF_052663305.1 Streptomyces cyslabdanicus | reverse complement strand
CTTGCATGTGTTAAGCACGCCGCCAGCGTTCGTCCTGAGCCAGGATCAAACTCTCCGTGAATGTTTTCCCGTGATCGGGATGAACACCACGAGAGCGGAACCGGGAGGAGGAATAGTCCTCTCGGTTCACAGCGTCCTCGCTGTGTTTTTCAAAGGAACCTCGTCCCAGCAGATGCTGGAGACGGGGTATCAACTAATCTGGCGTTGATTTTTGGCACGCTGTTGAGTTCTCAAGGAACGGACGCTTCCTTTGTACTCACCCTCTCGGGCTTTCCTCCGGGCGCTTCCCTTCGGTGTTTCCGACTCTATCAGATCTTTCCGATCCGATTTCCTCGGTGCTTTCCAGGTTTCCGCTCTCGCGTTTCCCTTTCCGGCGGTTCCGACTCTATCAGATCTTTTTCTCGACCTGACCCCCAGTCAGCGGGGTCCGTCTTCCCGGCTGTTGGGCCGTTCCGACGTCCCAAACCTTAGCGGATTCTCTCGGCGATTCCCAATCGGGCCCTCGGGGCGCCGGATCAAGATCGACGAGTCCCACTCGAATTGAATTCGGGCACGCCGAAAACAATCCCGGATGGGAGATCGTGCTGGTGGTTTGGGTGCCGCTCGTGCGGCGGAGGTGTCGACGAGAAACCATGACGGTCCCGCGGCAACCCGGAGAACATTACGGATCCGGCAGGCGACTGTCAAGCGCCCCGCGTCGGGTTCTCAGTCAAGGTCGCTGAGCCGTCCGCCGGCGTCCGGCTGGGCGTGCTCCACACGGCGCAGGATCCTGATCAGGACCTCGCCGAGGGCCGTGCGCTCGGCCGGGGACAGGTCCTGGAGGAGGTCGCCCTCGAAGACCGTGGCCAGCCGCATGGCCTCGAGCCACTTCTCGCGCCCCTCGGCCGTCAGCTCCACGATGACCCGGACGCGGTTGGCCTCGTCGCGTTCCCGCGTGACCAGACCCTCGGCCACCATCCGGTCGATGCGGTGGGTCATCGCGGCGGGGGTGAGGCCGAGCCGCTTGGCGAGGTCGCTCGGGCCCAGTCGGTAGGGGGCGCCGGAGAGGACGAGTGCCTTCAGCACCTCCCAGTCGGCGTTGCTTATGCCGAGCGCGGCGGTCTGCCGGCCGTAGGCCACGTTCATCCGGCGGTTGAGCCGGGACAACGCGGAGACGATCTGCTCGACCTGGGGGTCGAGGTCCTGGAACTCGCGCTGGTAGGCGGCGATCTGCTCTTCGAGCGCAGGCTCGGTGCCGATGCCGTCGATGCCGCCGGGGGTGTCGCCCATGTCCGCAGTATGGCACGGGACTGCTTGGCGTTGAAGTCCTTCCAGGTGTACTGTTTAGCATCGAAGTTTAGGTTCGAAGTCTTCAGTTCTAACTACTGACCACTTCAAGCAACCTCCTGTCCACTACTTGCTTACTTGCTACCTGCTTGAGAGAGGGTGAACGTGACCAGGGCGATGGGCGCAGCGATGCGCCGGATCCACGTGGGCAACGCACTCAGCGCGTTCGGGCTCGGCTTCACCGTTCCCTACCTGTACGTCTATGTGGCGCAGGTGCGGGGTCTGGGGGCCATGACGGCGGGGATCGTCCTCGCCGTCTTCGCCGTGGCCGCGCTGATCGTGCTGCCGTTCGCCGGCCGGGCGATCGTGCGGCGCGGCCCGCTGCCGGTCCTGCTCACCGCCCTGGTCACGGCCGCGCTCGGCGCGCTGAGCCTGGGGCTGGCGGGCGGAGCCGGGGCCGTCCTGCTGTCGGCTGCGGCGCTCGGCGCGGGGCAGGCCGTGATGCAGCCGGCGCTGGCCACGATGATCGTGGAGTGCTCGACGACGGAGACGCGGTCGCGGGCGTTCGCGATGCAGTTCTTCCTTCAGAACCTCGGCCTCGGCGTGGGTGGCCTCATCGGAGGGCACCTCGTCGACACCACCCGGGTCTCCTCCTTCACCCTGCTGTTCGCGATCGAGGCGGCGGTGTTCCTGCTGCTGGTCGCGCTGATGGCGACCGTGCGGATGCCGCACCCGCCGCGGACCGCCGACGACTCGGCGCGGGGCGGACAGCCGGCGGGGACCGGCTGGAGGCAGCTGCTCGGCAACCGGGCGATGGTGCAGCTGTGCGTGCTGGGCTTCGTGCTGTTCTTCGCCTGCTACGGGCAGTTCGAGTCGGGCCTGAGCGCGTACGGCGTGGAGGCCGCGGGCATGGCCCCGTCGATGCTGGGGACGGCGCTCGCCGCCAACACGCTGGTGATCGTGGTGGCGCAGTTCGCCGTGCTGAAGTTCGTGGAGCGGCGGCGGCGGTCGCGGATCATCGCGGCCGTGGGCCTGATCTGGGCCGTGGCGTGGGCCGCGGCGGCGTACGCGGGGCTCGGGCACGGCAGCCGGGCGATGGCCACGGCCGCGTTCGTCTCGACGTACGCCCTGTTCGGGCTCGGTGAGGCGATGCTGTCGCCGACGGTCGCGCCGCTGGTGGCGGACCTCGCTCCGGAGGGGTTGGCCGGGCAGTACAACTCGGCCTTCGCCCTGGTGAAGCAGCTCGCGCTGGCGCTCGGCCCGGCCGCGGGCGGCCCGCTGGCGGCCTCGCTGCCGGGTCCGTACGTGGTGACGTTCCTGTTGTTCTCCCTCCTGATCACCGTCCTGGCGCTGCGGCTGGGGCGGGGGCTCAGCACCGTGCAGGACCATCCGTGGGCCGCGCGGAGCCGCGTGATCGCTCGGGGCGGGCTCACCGCGGAGCCGGTGGGCGCACAGGCGTGAGCCCACGCCCCTCCGCCGGCCGTGGGGCCGCGTCCCGGCCCACCGCGTCCCGGCGGACGGTCCGCCTCAGCGCGGCCCCCGTCGGCCCGCCGCCCCCGGCAGGGTGAACTCGCACCACACCGCCTTGCCACCGCCCGGGGTTCTGCGGGATCCCCAGCTGGTGGCGATGGTGGCGACGATGGCGATGCCGCGGCCCGACTCGTCCCCCGGTTCGGCGCGGCGCCGCCTGGGGAGGTGGTCGTCGCCGTCGGTGACTTCGACGATGAGGCGGCGGTCGGTGCGCCTGAGGCGCAGTCGCATGGGCGGGGTGCCGTGCTGGAGGGAGTTGGCGACCAGTTCGCTGGCGGCGAGGACGCCGAGGTCGTGCAGATCCGGCGGGAAGCGCCAGCTGGTGAGGACGCCGGAGGCGAACGCACGCGCGCGTGGGGCCGCTTCCACCCCGCCGAGCAGTTCCAGCGCGGCGTTGCGGAAGAGCTCGCCGTCCGGGCCCGTGCGGGCGGGGTGCTGGAGGACCATGACGGCCACGTCGTCGTCGTGGTCGGCCTGCACCCCCGCCGAGCGGACCAGGCGGTCGCAGACCACCTGGGGGGAGCCGGTGGCGCCGGCGAGGGCGTGTTCCAACGCGGCGATCCCCTCGTCGAGGTCCTCGTCGCGGCGCTCCACCAGGCCGTCGGTGTAGAGGACCGCCATGGACCCGGGGCTCAGCGGGACCGAGCCGGAGGCATGCACCCAGCCGCCGGTGCCGAGCGGCGGGCCGGTGGGCTCGTCGGCGCGCAGCACGGTGCCGTTCTCGTCGCGGACCAGGATCGGCAGGTGCCCCGCGGAGGCGTACACCAGCCGGCCCTCGTTGGGGTCGTGGACGGCGTACGCGCAGGTGGCGATCTGGTTGGCGTCGATGTCCGCGGCGAGGCCGTCCAGGAGTTGCAGGACCTCGTGCGGAGGCAGGTCCATGCGGGCGTAGGCGCGGACCGCGGTGCGCAGTTGGCCCATGACCGCGGCCGCGCGCACCCCTCTGCCCATCACGTCGCCGATGACCAGTGCGGTGCGGCCGCCGCCGAGGGTGATGACGTCGTACCAGTCGCCGCCGACCGCGGCCTCCGTGCCGCCCGGCTGGTAGGTGGCGGCGATGCGCAGGTCGTCGGGCTGCTCCAGTACTTGGGGCAGGAGCGAGCGCTGGAGGGTGACGGCGGTCTCGCGCTGCCGGCGCTCGCTGGCGCGCAGGCGTTCGGCGGCGTCGGCGTGGTCGGTGACGTCGGTGGCGAAGACCAGAACGCCACGGCCTCCGTGGCCGTCCCGGTCGTCGCGGCCGTCGTTCTCCGGTTCGGCGACCGGTGTGCACGTGAACGTGTACGAGCGGCCGTCCGGTGCCTTGCGGGACTTCAGGGTGCGGGGCCTGCCGCTGCGCTGCACCTGGTCCAGGAGCGGGAGCAGACCCAGTTCGCGCAGTTCGGGCAGGGCCTCGCGGGCGGATCCGCCGGGCGTGCGTGCGCCGAAGGCCGCCGCGTAGGCGTCGTTGACGTAGGCGACGCGGTGGTCGGGGCCGTGGACGAGGGCGACGAGGGCCGGGACGCGGTCGAGGACCTCACGCGCGGGGAGTTCGTCGACGGCCGGTACCGGCGCTGTCTCATCGGTCAGTTGTTCGGCGCGGGCCGCGGGTACGGTGCCGTCCGCCCGTCGGTCCCCGACGGTCGCGAGATCGGGCCGCGCCGCCGCGCGGCGCTGCGTTCCGGTGATTCCGGGGAGCCGGGCGCTCCAGCGCGTGAAGTTCACGAATCCTTGCCTCGTGTCGTCGTCTCAGGCCAGCTCCGGGCCCGGCCGGGGGTCAGGGGCCGCGCGGCGGTGACCGCACATTCTTACTGTGCCGGGGATTCGGCACGGCGGGAATGCGTCATCCGTGCGGGGCGGGCGGCTGCCCGTCCCCGGTCGCGGGCCGGTTGGGCGGTGTGGCCGACCGCGCCGGCATCCGTTGGACGCCGGGGCGTGCGGCGGAGTTCCCCGGTCCGGTCAGGTCGACCCTTTCGGGTTGATGTTCGGGTCGAGAGGATGCTTTCCACCGGCCGCGAGTTCGAACTCCGCCCGGGGATGTTCCAGGGAACCCAGGGAGACGATCTCCCGTTTGAAGAGTCCCGCCAGCATCCATTCCGCGAGCACCCGGGTCTTGCGGTTGACCGTGGGCACCCGGCTGAGGTGGTAGGCGCGGTGCATGAACCAGGCGGGGTAGCCCTTCAGTTTGCGCCCGTAGACCTGCGCGACGCCCTTGTGCAGTCCGAGCGAGGCGACCGAGCCGGCGTATGCGTGCGCGTAGGTCTCCAGGGGTTCGCCGCGCAGGAAGTGGCTGATGTTGTCGCCCAGGAGCCTGGCCTGACGGACCGCGTGCTGGGCGTTGGGCGCGGTGAGGCTGCCCGGTTCGCCGGTGGTGACGTCCGGGACCGCCGCGGCGTCGCCCGCGGCCCAGGCGTGCTCGACGCCTTCGACGGTCAGCTGGGCGGTGCACTTCAGGCGCCCGCGCTCGTTCAGCGGCAGGTCGCTGGCGGCGAGGATCGGATGCGGTTTGACGCCCGCGGTCCACACGACCGTACGGGTCGGGAAGCGCTGCCCGTCGCTGAGGACGGCGACCCGGTCGGCGCACGATTCGAGGCGGGTCCGCAGGAGGACCTGGATGTTGCGGCGGCGCAGCTCGGTGACGGTGTAGCGGCCCAACTCCTCGCCGACCTCGGGCAGGATGCGGTCCGAGGCCTCGACGAGGATCCACTTCATGTCCTCGGGCTTGACGTTGTGGTAGTAGCGGGCGGCGTAGCGGGCCATGTCCTCCAGTTCGCCGAGCGCCTCCACACCCGCGTACCCGCCGCCGACGAAGACGAAGGTGAGGGCCGCGTCGCGGATCGCGGGGTCGCGGGTGGAGGAGGCGATGTCCATCTGCTCGATGACGTGGTTGCGCAGGCCGATGGCCTCTTCGACGGTCTTGAAGCCGATGCCGTAGTCGACCAGGCCGGGGATGGGCAGGGTGCGCGCGACGGATCCCGGGGCGAGGACGAGTTCGTCGTACGCCAGCTTCTCGGTGCCCCCGGTCTCCTCCGTGGCGAGGGTGGTGAGGGTCGCGACGCGGTGCGCGTGGTCGATGGAGGTGGCCTCGCCGACGATGATGCGGCACCGGTCGAGCACGCGGCGCAGCGGGACGACGACGTGCCGGGGGGAGATCGCGCCGGCCGCCGCCTCGGGCAGGAAGGGCTGATACGTCATATAGGGATCGGGGGTGACCACGATGATCTCCGCCTCGCCCCGGCTGAGCTCCTGTCTCATCCGCCGCTGCAGGCGCAGGGCCGTGTACATCCCGACGTAGCCGCCGCCGACAACGAGAATGCGCGCACGTTCCTTCACCATCCCATGACGCACCCGGCGCTCTCGTTTGTCCACAGCCCCGGCGAATTGTGTGACCGTCGGCCGGAGCGGCACGGGGTTGGCCGAATTGTCGATACGTGAGGAAAGGGCCCAGGTCAGTGGGCGCGCGCCGGGGGACGGAAGGGGGCTCAATACGGACGTATGCGGCTCGTACTCCGATCGGGGGGCGCTCCGTGCGGAACCTGCCCCTTCTGAATTGACTCCCTCTCAACTATGTTCGTGTGTCTACGGGGTGTGGGGGATGTGATCCGAGCGAGCCCGCCGAGTACCACCAGATCTCGAGGGCGGGCCTGATCGTGCGTGATCCCGTTCCGCGCGCTCCGGAATCAGGGACGGGGAGTCTCCGGGGGGAGACGTCATTACCGGGGGATCACTTATGCACATTCAGGGCACTCATTGGTCCACCGCGTCCGCCGTGGCACCCGGCGACGGGGCGATGGGCGCTGCGGCGGGCAACGCGCGCGGGGACGAGCCCCGCACGGGCCGGACGGCACCGCTGCGCGTGGACGCACAGCGCAACCTCGAACACGTGCTGCGGGCCGCCCGCGAGGTCTTCGGCGAGCTGGGGTACGGCGCGCCGATGGAGGACGTGGCGCGGCGCGCGCGGGTCGGCGTCGGCACGGTGTACCGGCGCTTCCCGAGCAAGGACGTCCTGGTGCGGCGGATAGCCGAGGAGGAGACCTCCCGGCTGGCCGACCAGGCGCGGGCCGCGCTCGGTCAGGAGGACGAGCCGTGGTCGGCGCTCTCCCGCTTCCTGCGGACGTCGGTGGCCTCCGGCGCCGGGCGGCTGCTGCCGCCGCAGGTGCTGCGGGTCTCGGTCGCCGAGGACCGGGCCGGCGGTGCGGGCGGTCCGGCCGACCCCCGGGTGCCGCAGCAGCGCGTCCAGCCGGGCTCCGGGGAGCTGAGGCTCATGGCCGACGGGACGGCGCCCAAGTCCGGTGCGGCGGAGGACGACGCGGGGGCGGCGGCGCTGCTGGAGGTCGTGGGCCGGCTCGTGGAGCGTGCGCGTGCGGCGGGCGAACTGCGGCCGGACGTGTCGGTGTCGGACGTGCTGCTGGTCATCGCGACGGCGGCGCCCTCGCTGCCGGACGCGGCGCAGCAGGCCGCCGCTTCGGCCCGGCTGCTGGACATCCTGCTGGAGGGGTTGCGGTCGCGGCCCGCGTGAGCGGTGACCCCGCGTGAGCCGCGTCCGGCGGTCCTCCCCGTACGGGTGAGGGCGCTGCCGGGGCGCGGCAGGGCCCCTCGGACGGGTGGAGGATCCCTGCCGTCGGGGCCCGGCGGCGGTCGGTGTGGCAGTCTGGCTCGGTGATCGGGACGGTCGGGCCGGCGACGGGGGCGTTTGCGCGATGAGCGTTGACGGGCGTGGTGACGGCGCCGGTGACGGCGGGTCGCGGACGGACGGGCCGGACTCTCCGCAGGTGCCGTCCCAGGGCGGACCGTCCGGCGTCCCGCACGCCGCCGGGCGGCCCCGGGGTGCCTCGGGGCAGAGCGGCGTACCGGGGCAGAACGCCGTACCGGCGCAGCGCGAGCGGGTGGGAGGGAGCGAGCAGCCGTCCGCGGTGGAGCCGGCGCCCCCGGCGGACCTGCCGCCGTCCGACGCGGAGCTGATCGGGCGGGTGCGCGCGGGCGACGACAGCGCCTACGAGGAGCTGTACCGGCGCCACACCGACGCCGTACGCCGGTACGCGCGCACGTGCTGCCGGGACGCCCACACCGCCGACGACCTGACCGCCGAGGTGTTCGCCCGGGTGCTCCAGGCGGTGCGCGGCGGCTCAGGACCCGAGTACGCCGTACGCGCCTATCTGCTCACCACCGTCCGCCGGGTCGCCGCGCAGTGGACCAGGACCGCCCGGCGCGAGCACCTGGTCGACGACTTCGCGGTGTTCGCCGCGCAGGCCGCGGAGCTCTCGTACGACGCCGCCTCCGGCGGCTCCTTCGGAGCGGGCGTGGACCTCGGCGCCGACGTGCGCGCGATGCACGAGGCCGAGCAGTCGATGGCCGTGCGGGCCTTCCGCTCGCTGCCCGAGCGGTGGCAGGCCGTGCTGTGGCACACCGAGGTCGAGGACGAGTCGCCGAGCGCCGTCGCCACGCTCTTCGGGCTGGACGCCAACGGCACCCGGGTGCTGGCCAGCCGGGCGCGGGAGGGGCTGCGGCAGGCCTACCTCCAGGCCCATGTCAGCGCCTCCCTCACCGCGGACGAGGAGTGCGCCCGCTATGCCGACCAGCTCGGCGGCTACGCCCGCGGCAAGCTGCGCACCCGTGCCGAGCGGGGGCTGCGCAAGCATCTGGAGGAGTGTGCCAAGTGCCGGCTGGCGGCCACGCAGATCGCCGAGGTCGCCGGCGGTATCCCGGCCGTGGTCCCGGTCGCCGTCATCGGCTGGTTCGGCGCCGCGGGGTACGCCAAGGCGCTCGGCATCGTCGCCGGGGGCGCGGGCGCGGCGGGCGCGGCAGGTGCCGCGAGTGCCGCGGGCGGAGGTGCCTCCGGCGGCGGGGGCTCGGTGGCCTCGGAGGGGCTGGGCGCGCCGGTGAAGGCGGGGATCGCGGCCGGTGTGGTCGCCGTGGCCGCCGCGGCGGTCGCGCTCGCGCTGGTCGGTCACGAGACCCCGGCCGGGAAGCCTCAGGCGCGACCCGCCGCGCCCGCACCGGCGGTCGTGCCGCAGCCGCCGAAGCCGGCCTCGAAGCCGACGCCCCCTCTGCCTCCCGCACCGGCCCCGACGCCCGAGCCGCCGAGGCCGGCCCCGAAGTCGACACCGACACCGACACCAACGCCGAGCGTCAAGCCTCCGGCGCCTCCCGCCGCCGCCCCCGCTCCGGCGCCCAAACCGTCGCCGACGCCCGCCCCGACCACGGCGCCCGTGCCCACGCCCGCGCCGACCCCCACACCGACACCCACACCCACGCCGACTCCTCCCCCGCCCGCTCCGGTGGTCTACCGCTGGAACGAGTTGAAGTACGACGTCACCGGAGACGGCACCCGCCCCGAGATGCGGCTCGGCGCGAGCAGTTGGGTGTGGCAGCGCCACAGCCTGTGGATCGCCGGCGAGCGCTACGCGCACGGGGTGACCGTGCACGGCGACTCGTCCGTCACCATCGACCTCAACCGCGAGTGCTCCGCCTACGACGCCGTGGTCGGCGTCGACAGCCTGACGGGCAGGCTCGGCCGGGTCTCCTTCTCGGTGTACGCCGACGGCGTCCGCCTGTGGAACTCGGGGACGGTCGCGGGCCGTGATCCGGCCGTCCCCGTCCATGTGGGCCTCGCCGGGCACCGGACCGTACGGCTGGTCGTCGAGCCGGACAGCTCCTTCGACACCGTGGCCCTGGCGGATTGGGCCGAGTCCCGGTTCACCTGCCGGTAGGGCTCGCCCGGCCGCCGGACGAGAGCGCGCCACGCTGCGGCGCGATGCCCGCCGGTACCGCGCGGGCACGCGCGGGTGTGCCGGTCCAGCAGGTGCCGCGGCGGGACAGCAGGCGCCGCAGCCACAGCTCCAGGGACACCAGCTCCGCCAGGCCGTCCAGCGGCAGCGGCTCGCCCTGCGCGGCCGCGCGCAGGGCCTTGCGGACCACGCGGGCCTCCACCAGGCCGGCCTCGGCGAGCAGCGGGGTGGCGAACAGGTCCACCAGGTCGTTGACGGCCACGCGCAGGCCGGTACGGGACGCCGCCGCGGCCGAGGCGTGCGAGGGGGCGCCCCAGCCCGGTGGCAGGTCGCCCACCCCGGCGCCCTTGAGGACCGTGCGCAGGATCACCGCGCGGGCACCCGGCTGGACCCGCAGTGCCTCCGGCAGGGCCCGGCAGGCGCGGACGACCTGGTTGTCGAGGAAGGGCGTGTGCAGCCGCTGGGAGCGGACCTCGGCCGCCTGCTCGAGCACCCGCAGGTCCGCCGCGTGCCGGGCGAGGGCGGCACGCGCGCGGTAGTCGCCCGGCCGCTGCCCGGGCCCCACTCCCGAACGGTGGGTCGCCCCTTGCAGGCGAACCGATACTTCAGCCAGCGCCTCTCCGGTCAGCCATCGGGCCGCCGGTCCGGGTCTGGCCCAGGAGAGTGCGGCCAGCGACGCCCCGACGGTGCCCGTGGGCTCGTCGAAGCGGCGGTGCAGGAGCCGTTCGGCGAGCACGTCGAGTCCCGCGCGGTAGGGCGTGCGCGCCAGCCGCCGCGCCGCGCCGTACACGCGCGCGGGGACCATGACCGATCCGTCGGCCCTGGCGAGCGCGGCGACCGGCCGGACCAGATGGCGGCGCTTGCGGTCCATCAGCAGGTCGGCCAGGCGCGCGGGGTGGGCGTCCAGGACCTGCCGGGCACCGTGGCCGGTGAAGTGGTCCGCGCTGCCCGCCGCCAGCCGTGCGCGGTGCCGCGCCGCCGCGACGAGGGACGGGCCGGGTTCGTCGGTGAGGGGGCCGTCGAGTTCGGCGTAGGGCAGCACGTCCTCGCCGCCGGTCACCACGACGTGGTGCAGGCGGGGGTTGGCCGCGAGCGTCCCGGCGCGTTCGAGTTCGGCCTCGCGCCCGGTGGCCGTCAGGTCGTTGAAGGTGACCGCGAGCAGGCGCTCGCCGGCTCCCGTGCCGTGGCCCAGGAGGGTGCCGGGTCGGCCCGGGAGCCCGGCGGCCAGCAGCGCGAGCGTGCCCGAGGCCGGGCCGCCGGACAGGTCGGCCCCGATCCCCGGCACCGGCATCCCGCGGGCCGCACGACGCTCGGCGGGACCCATGCCGGGCACCGGCCCCGGGTCGATGTCGGGTACGTGCCGGGGCGCGGACAGCCGGGCGCGGACGGCTTCCACCAGTGCGTCGCGCACCGCGTCGACCGCGCGGTCCGGGTCGGCCGGCGGTGCGGCCACCGCGAGCGAGGCGACCGGCTCGTACCCGGCGACCTCACGCGCCCCCGCGCGCAGGATCAGCGCGTGCCCGGGCGGAACGCGGCGTACGCCCTCGTAGGGCGTGGAGTCGTCCAGCGCGGCCGGTACGTCGGGGGCGGCCAGCAGGGCGGCCAGGTGCCCGAAGTCGAGGTTGGCCTCGACGAGGTCGGCCAGCGGCAGCGCGGCCGTCGCGTACGCCGTGCCGCCGGCCCACGGGGTGTGGAACACCGGGCGGGCCCCGGCGAGGTCGCCGCAGACGGTGATGCGGCGGTCCACCTGTACGACGGCGGTGTAGCTTCCGGGCCAGGCCGTCAGATGCCTGAGCGCGCCCCCGCGCGCGGCGAACAGGCCGACCCTCAGCTGTTCGTCGGAGGCCCCGCAGATGCCGAGCACCGCGATCCTGGTCCGGGCGTCGGCCTGCACCACGCGGATCTCGTCCGGACGCCAGTCGCCGACCGCCCACAGCGGGTCCGGGTCGCCCCACAGGAGCTGGGAGCCCACCGGGTGCAGGGTCTGGCCGTCGTATCCGGTGGCGCCCGCGGAGCCGGTCCCGGTGGCGCCCGCGGCGGTGCTGCTCCATCCCACCAACCACCGCATCGAAGCCTCCACCGCCTGTGGGCAACCAGTGCACCGCAACGAACCAGGTCACCATGCTGCCACGAAGGAGGCGCGCCGGAGGGGAGGCGGAGCCGCCTTAGGTACGGTGTGCGCGCCCCCGCGCGCCGGCCCCGGCAGTGGCGAACGCCCGTACCGTGCACGGCCGTCACGACTCGAATGCGCCCCCTGATGCGCTCCCCGCAACACCCTTCGCGCCCTCAACTGCCGTGGTGGGAGCGGTGATCGGCGGCGGGAGGCAGAGTCGACTTTCGGCCAATTCTGCGCCATGGGGACACATGTGCGCACACTCCGTACTCGCTCTGCGTCTCACGCAGACAACACGCAGTCCGGGAGGCGGAGTTCGCCCCCCGGACCGTTCCGCCGCCCGCGGGGATGAAGGCGGCGGTGTCCCCCAGCCCACTGGATCCAGTACAGCGGGCCGACCCACGCAGGACCATGGAACCGCTCCCTCGGTGGCCGGAGAAGAGCGCACGGGCGGGCGCACGGCCACACGACGGGGGCACGCCGCAACCCTGCGTGCAGGGACCGTACTTGAGTGCGGGCCACAATCCCGCCATCCGGAAGAATGCCCCTTAACGCTTGGGATGCGGCGAACTACGCTGGGTTTACGAATGCCGCGTGGTTATGCCAGCGCGGCAGCCGTCTGTGTCGAGGGGTGGCGCATGTCCAGGGAGCAACGCGGGCCGAACGAAAAGCTCGGCGCCGTTCTCGCCCTCGCGGGAATCAGCAACGCAGGACTCGCGCGGCGCGTCAACGACCTCGGCGCCCAGCGCGGGTTGACACTTCGCTACGACAAGACCTCGGTGGCGCGCTGGGTTTCGAAGGGGATGGTGCCGCAGGGTGCGGCGCCGCACCTCATCGCCGCCGCCATCGGGCAGAAGCTCGGCCGCCCGGTGCCGCTCCACGAGATCGGCCTGGCGGACGCGGATCCCGCACCCGAAGTGGGCCTCGCCTTCCCCAGGGACGTGGGCCAGGCGGTGAAGTCGGCGACGGAGCTGTACCGGCTCGACCTCGCCGGCCGCCGGGCCGGCTCCGGCGGCATCTGGCAGTCGCTCGCCGGATCGTTCGCAGTGAGCGCATACGCAACGCCCGCCTCGCGGTGGCTGATAACCCCGGCCGACAGTTCGGTGGCGCGTGAGGCGGGCCCTGCGGAGTCCTCCGGCACACCGGTCAAAGTCGGCCACAGCGATGTGCGCAAGCTGCGGGAGGCCGCCGAGGACGCCAGGCGCTGGGACTCCAAGTACGGAGGCGGCGACTGGCGTTCCTCGATGGTGCCCGAGTGCCTGCGCGTGGAGGCGGCGCCGCTGCTGCTCGCCTCGTACTCCGACGAGGTCGGCAGGGCGCTGTTCGGCGCCTCCGCCGAACTGACCCGGCTCGCCGGCTGGATGGCCTTCGACACCGGCCAGCAGGAGGCCGCCCAGCGCTACTACATCCAGGCGCTGCGCCTGGCCCGCGCCGCCGCCGACGTGCCCCTCGGCGGCTACGTCCTGGCCTCCATGTCCCTCCAGGCCACCTACCGCGGCTTCGGCGACGAGGGCGTCGACCTCGCGCAGGCCGCCCTGGAGCGCAACCGGGGCCTGGCCACGGCCCGCACCATGAGCTTCTTCCGGCTCGTCGAGGCACGCGCCCACGCACGCGCGGGCGACGCCCAGGCGGCCGGCGCCGCCCTGAAGGCGGCCGAGGGCTGGCTCGAGCGGTCCCGCGACGGGGACAACGACCCGTCCTGGCTCGGCTTCTACGGCTACGACCGGTTCGCCGCCGACGCCGCCGAGTGCTACCGGGACCTGAAGGCACCCCGCCAGGTCCGCCGCTTCACCGAGCAGGCGCTGTCGAAGCCGACCGAGGAGTTCGTCCGCTCGCACGGCCTGCGGCTGGTCGTCTCGGCCGTCGCCGAACTGGAGTCCGGCAACCTGGACGCGGCCTGCGCGCAGGGCGTGCGGGCCGTGGAGGTCGCCGGGCGCATCTCCTCCGCGCGCACCACGGAGTACGTCAAGGACCTCCTGCACCGGCTGGAGCCGTACAGCGACGAGCCACGCGTGGTCGAGCTGCGCGAGCGGGCCCGCCCGCTGCTGATGACACCGGCCTGAGTCCGTCCTGCGCCCGGTCTGAACCCGGTCCGAACCCGCCCCTGCCGGACACCACGGCCGCGTCGTCCCGCCGGATCGGCGGCATTGTCAGTGCCGCGGTGCACTATCGAGGCGGGAGGTGGAGCAGGTGCGGCCGGACATCGCTTACGACTGCGACGTGCTGGTGATCGGAGGTGGCATCGTCGGACTGTCGACGGCGTACGCGATCACGCGCGCCACGCCGGGCACCCGTGTGACCGTGCTGGAGAAGGAGCAGGGCCCGGCCCGGCACCAGACGGGACGCAACAGCGGGGTGATCCACAGCGGGATCTACTACCGGCCGGGCTCGCTGAAGGCGCGGTACGCGGCGCAGGGCGCCGCCGAGATGGTCAAGTTCTGCGCGGAGCACGGCATCGCGCACGAGGTGACCGGCAAACTCAGATGCTGGAGACGGGGTATCAACTAATCTGGCGTTGATTTTTGGCACGCTGTTGAGTTCTCAAGGAACGGACGCTTCCTTCGTACTCACCCTCTCGGGCTTTCCTCCGGGCGCTTCCCTTCGGTGTTTCCGACTCTATCAGATCTTTCCGATCCGATTTCCTCGGTGCTTTCCAGGTTTCCGCTCTCGCGTTTCCCTTTCCGGCGGTTCCGACTCTATCAGATCTTTTTCTCGACCTGACCCCCAGTCAGCGGGGTCCGTCTTCCCGGCTGTTGGGCCGTTCCGACGTCCCAAACCTTAGCGGATTCTCTCGGCGATTCCCAATCGGGCCCTCGGGGCGCCGGATCAAGATCGACGAGTCCCACTCGAATTGAATTCGGGCACGCCGAAAACAATCCCGGATGGGAGATCGTGCTGGTGGTTTGGGTGCCGCTCGTGCGGCGGAGGTGTCGACGAGAAACCATGACGGTCCCGCGGCAACCCGGAGAACATTACGGATCCGGCAGGCGACTGTCAAGCGCCCCGCGTCGGGTTCTCAGTCAAGGTCGCTGAGCCGTCCGCCGGCGTCCGGCTGGGCGTGCTCCACACGGCGCAGGATCCTGATCAGGACCTCGCCGAGGGCCGTGCGCTCGGCCGGGGACAGGTCCTGGAGGAGGTCGCCCTCGAAGACCGTGGCCAGCCGCATGGCCTCGAGCCACTTCTCGCGCCCCTCGGCCGTCAGCTCCACGATGACCCGGACGCGGTTGGCCTCGTCGCGTTCCCGCGTGACCAGACCCTCGGCCACCATCCGGTCGATGCGGTGGGTCATCGCGGCGGGGGTGAGGCCGAGCCGCTTGGCGAGGTCGCTCGGGCCCAGTCGGTAGGGGGCGCCGGAGAGGACGAGTGCCTTCAGCACCTCCCAGTCGGCGTTGCTTATGCCGAGCGCGGCGGTCTGCCGGCCGTAGGCCACGTTCATCCGGCGGTTGAGCCGGGACAACGCGGAGACGATCTGCTCGACCTGGGGGTCGAGGTCCTGGAACTCGCGCTGGTAGGCGGCGATCTGCTCTTCGAGCGCAGGCTCGGTGCCGATGCCGTCGATGCCGCCGGGGGTGTCGCCCATGTCCGCAGTATGGCACGGGACTGCTTGGCGTTGAAGTCCTTCCAGGTGTACTGTTTAGCATCGAAGTTTAGGTTCGAAGTCTTCAGTTCTAACTACTGACCACTTCAAGCAACCTCCTGTCCACTACTTGCTTACTTGCTACCTGCTTGAGAGAGGGTGAACGTGACCAGGGCGATGGGCGCAGCGATGCGCCGGATCCACGTGGGCAACGCACTCAGCGCGTTCGGGCTCGGCTTCACCGTTCCCTACCTGTACGTCTATGTGGCGCAGGTGCGGGGTCTGGGGGCCATGACGGCGGGGATCGTCCTCGCCGTCTTCGCCGTGGCCGCGCTGATCGTGCTGCCGTTCGCCGGCCGGGCGATCGTGCGGCGCGGCCCGCTGCCGGTCCTGCTCACCGCCCTGGTCACGGCCGCGCTCGGCGCGCTGAGCCTGGGGCTGGCGGGCGGAGCCGGGGCCGTCCTGCTGTCGGCTGCGGCGCTCGGCGCGGGGCAGGCCGTGATGCAGCCGGCGCTGGCCACGATGATCGTGGAGTGCTCGACGACGGAGACGCGGTCGCGGGCGTTCGCGATGCAGTTCTTCCTTCAGAACCTCGGCCTCGGCGTGGGTGGCCTCATCGGAGGGCACCTCGTCGACACCACCCGGGTCTCCTCCTTCACCCTGCTGTTCGCGATCGAGGCGGCGGTGTTCCTGCTGCTGGTCGCGCTGATGGCGACCGTGCGGATGCCGCACCCGCCGCGGACCGCCGACGACTCGGCGCGGGGCGGACAGCCGGCGGGGACCGGCTGGAGGCAGCTGCTCGGCAACCGGGCGATGGTGCAGCTGTGCGTGCTGGGCTTCGTGCTGTTCTTCGCCTGCTACGGGCAGTTCGAGTCGGGCCTGAGCGCGTACGGCGTGGAGGCCGCGGGCATGGCCCCGTCGATGCTGGGGACGGCGCTCGCCGCCAACACGCTGGTGATCGTGGTGGCGCAGTTCGCCGTGCTGAAGTTCGTGGAGCGGCGGCGGCGGTCGCGGATCATCGCGGCCGTGGGCCTGATCTGGGCCGTGGCGTGGGCCGCGGCGGCGTACGCGGGGCTCGGGCACGGCAGCCGGGCGATGGCCACGGCCGCGTTCGTCTCGACGTACGCCCTGTTCGGGCTCGGTGAGGCGATGCTGTCGCCGACGGTCGCGCCGCTGGTGGCGGACCTCGCTCCGGAGGGGTTGGCCGGGCAGTACAACTCGGCCTTCGCCCTGGTGAAGCAGCTCGCGCTGGCGCTCGGCCCGGCCGCGGGCGGCCCGCTGGCGGCCTCGCTGCCGGGTCCGTACGTGGTGACGTTCCTGTTGTTCTCCCTCCTGATCACCGTCCTGGCGCTGCGGCTGGGGCGGGGGCTCAGCACCGTGCAGGACCATCCGTGGGCCGCGCGGAGCCGCGTGATCGCTCGGGGCGGGCTCACCGCGGAGCCGGTGGGCGCACAGGCGTGAGCCCACGCCCCTCCGCCGGCCGTGGGGCCGCGTCCCGGCCCACCGCGTCCCGGCGGACGGTCCGCCTCAGCGCGGCCCCCGTCGGCCCGCCGCCCCCGGCAGGGTGAACTCGCACCACACCGCCTTGCCACCGCCCGGGGTTCTGCGGGATCCCCAGCTGGTGGCGATGGTGGCGACGATGGCGATGCCGCGGCCCGACTCGTCCCCCGGTTCGGCGCGGCGCCGCCTGGGGAGGTGGTCGTCGCCGTCGGTGACTTCGACGATGAGGCGGCGGTCGGTGCGCCTGAGGCGCAGTCGCATGGGCGGGGTGCCGTGCTGGAGGGAGTTGGCGACCAGTTCGCTGGCGGCGAGGACGCCGAGGTCGTGCAGATCCGGCGGGAAGCGCCAGCTGGTGAGGACGCCGGAGGCGAACGCACGCGCGCGTGGGGCCGCTTCCACCCCGCCGAGCAGTTCCAGCGCGGCGTTGCGGAAGAGCTCGCCGTCCGGGCCCGTGCGGGCGGGGTGCTGGAGGACCATGACGGCCACGTCGTCGTCGTGGTCGGCCTGCACCCCCGCCGAGCGGACCAGGCGGTCGCAGACCACCTGGGGGGAGCCGGTGGCGCCGGCGAGGGCGTGTTCCAACGCGGCGATCCCCTCGTCGAGGTCCTCGTCGCGGCGCTCCACCAGGCCGTCGGTGTAGAGGACCGCCATGGACCCGGGGCTCAGCGGGACCGAGCCGGAGGCATGCACCCAGCCGCCGGTGCCGAGCGGCGGGCCGGTGGGCTCGTCGGCGCGCAGCACGGTGCCGTTCTCGTCGCGGACCAGGATCGGCAGGTGCCCCGCGGAGGCGTACACCAGCCGGCCCTCGTTGGGGTCGTGGACGGCGTACGCGCAGGTGGCGATCTGGTTGGCGTCGATGTCCGCGGCGAGGCCGTCCAGGAGTTGCAGGACCTCGTGCGGAGGCAGGTCCATGCGGGCGTAGGCGCGGACCGCGGTGCGCAGTTGGCCCATGACCGCGGCCGCGCGCACCCCTCTGCCCATCACGTCGCCGATGACCAGTGCGGTGCGGCCGCCGCCGAGGGTGATGACGTCGTACCAGTCGCCGCCGACCGCGGCCTCCGTGCCGCCCGGCTGGTAGGTGGCGGCGATGCGCAGGTCGTCGGGCTGCTCCAGTACTTGGGGCAGGAGCGAGCGCTGGAGGGTGACGGCGGTCTCGCGCTGCCGGCGCTCGCTGGCGCGCAGGCGTTCGGCGGCGTCGGCGTGGTCGGTGACGTCGGTGGCGAAGACCAGAACGCCACGGCCTCCGTGGCCGTCCCGGTCGTCGCGGCCGTCGTTCTCCGGTTCGGCGACCGGTGTGCACGTGAACGTGTACGAGCGGCCGTCCGGTGCCTTGCGGGACTTCAGGGTGCGGGGCCTGCCGCTGCGCTGCACCTGGTCCAGGAGCGGGAGCAGACCCAGTTCGCGCAGTTCGGGCAGGGCCTCGCGGGCGGATCCGCCGGGCGTGCGTGCGCCGAAGGCCGCCGCGTAGGCGTCGTTGACGTAGGCGACGCGGTGGTCGGGGCCGTGGACGAGGGCGACGAGGGCCGGGACGCGGTCGAGGACCTCACGCGCGGGGAGTTCGTCGACGGCCGGTACCGGCGCTGTCTCATCGGTCAGTTGTTCGGCGCGGGCCGCGGGTACGGTGCCGTCCGCCCGTCGGTCCCCGACGGTCGCGAGATCGGGCCGCGCCGCCGCGCGGCGCTGCGTTCCGGTGATTCCGGGGAGCCGGGCGCTCCAGCGCGTGAAGTTCACGAATCCTTGCCTCGTGTCGTCGTCTCAGGCCAGCTCCGGGCCCGGCCGGGGGTCAGGGGCCGCGCGGCGGTGACCGCACATTCTTACTGTGCCGGGGATTCGGCACGGCGGGAATGCGTCATCCGTGCGGGGCGGGCGGCTGCCCGTCCCCGGTCGCGGGCCGGTTGGGCGGTGTGGCCGACCGCGCCGGCATCCGTTGGACGCCGGGGCGTGCGGCGGAGTTCCCCGGTCCGGTCAGGTCGACCCTTTCGGGTTGATGTTCGGGTCGAGAGGATGCTTTCCACCGGCCGCGAGTTCGAACTCCGCCCGGGGATGTTCCAGGGAACCCAGGGAGACGATCTCCCGTTTGAAGAGTCCCGCCAGCATCCATTCCGCGAGCACCCGGGTCTTGCGGTTGACCGTGGGCACCCGGCTGAGGTGGTAGGCGCGGTGCATGAACCAGGCGGGGTAGCCCTTCAGTTTGCGCCCGTAGACCTGCGCGACGCCCTTGTGCAGTCCGAGCGAGGCGACCGAGCCGGCGTATGCGTGCGCGTAGGTCTCCAGGGGTTCGCCGCGCAGGAAGTGGCTGATGTTGTCGCCCAGGAGCCTGGCCTGACGGACCGCGTGCTGGGCGTTGGGCGCGGTGAGGCTGCCCGGTTCGCCGGTGGTGACGTCCGGGACCGCCGCGGCGTCGCCCGCGGCCCAGGCGTGCTCGACGCCTTCGACGGTCAGCTGGGCGGTGCACTTCAGGCGCCCGCGCTCGTTCAGCGGCAGGTCGCTGGCGGCGAGGATCGGATGCGGTTTGACGCCCGCGGTCCACACGACCGTACGGGTCGGGAAGCGCTGCCCGTCGCTGAGGACGGCGACCCGGTCGGCGCACGATTCGAGGCGGGTCCGCAGGAGGACCTGGATGTTGCGGCGGCGCAGCTCGGTGACGGTGTAGCGGCCCAACTCCTCGCCGACCTCGGGCAGGATGCGGTCCGAGGCCTCGACGAGGATCCACTTCATGTCCTCGGGCTTGACGTTGTGGTAGTAGCGGGCGGCGTAGCGGGCCATGTCCTCCAGTTCGCCGAGCGCCTCCACACCCGCGTACCCGCCGCCGACGAAGACGAAGGTGAGGGCCGCGTCGCGGATCGCGGGGTCGCGGGTGGAGGAGGCGATGTCCATCTGCTCGATGACGTGGTTGCGCAGGCCGATGGCCTCTTCGACGGTCTTGAAGCCGATGCCGTAGTCGACCAGGCCGGGGATGGGCAGGGTGCGCGCGACGGATCCCGGGGCGAGGACGAGTTCGTCGTACGCCAGCTTCTCGGTGCCCCCGGTCTCCTCCGTGGCGAGGGTGGTGAGGGTCGCGACGCGGTGCGCGTGGTCGATGGAGGTGGCCTCGCCGACGATGATGCGGCACCGGTCGAGCACGCGGCGCAGCGGGACGACGACGTGCCGGGGGGAGATCGCGCCGGCCGCCGCCTCGGGCAGGAAGGGCTGATACGTCATATAGGGATCGGGGGTGACCACGATGATCTCCGCCTCGCCCCGGCTGAGCTCCTGTCTCATCCGCCGCTGCAGGCGCAGGGCCGTGTACAT
This sequence comes from Streptomyces cyslabdanicus, assembly GCF_052663305.1. NCBI lineage: Bacteria > Bacillati > Actinomycetota > Actinomycetes > Kitasatosporales > Streptomycetaceae > Streptomyces > Streptomyces cyslabdanicus. The sequence continues at coordinate 123,975 of NZ_JBQRUW010000008.1, read as the reverse complement.
CCCGACGTAGCCGCCGCCGACAACGAGAATGCGCGCACGTTCCTTCACCATCCCATGACGCACCCGGCGCTCTCGTTTGTCCACAGCCCCGGCGAATTGTGTGACCGTCGGCCGGAGCGGCACGGGGTTGGCCGAATTGTCGATACGTGAGGAAAGGGCCCAGGTCAGTGGGCGCGCGCCGGGGGACGGAAGGGGGCTCAATACGGACGTATGCGGCTCGTACTCCGATCGGGGGGCGCTCCGTGCGGAACCTGCCCCTTCTGAATTGACTCCCTCTCAACTATGTTCGTGTGTCTACGGGGTGTGGGGGATGTGATCCGAGCGAGCCCGCCGAGTACCACCAGATCTCGAGGGCGGGCCTGATCGTGCGTGATCCCGTTCCGCGCGCTCCGGAATCAGGGACGGGGAGTCTCCGGGGGGAGACGTCATTACCGGGGGATCACTTATGCACATTCAGGGCACTCATTGGTCCACCGCGTCCGCCGTGGCACCCGGCGACGGGGCGATGGGCGCTGCGGCGGGCAACGCGCGCGGGGACGAGCCCCGCACGGGCCGGACGGCACCGCTGCGCGTGGACGCACAGCGCAACCTCGAACACGTGCTGCGGGCCGCCCGCGAGGTCTTCGGCGAGCTGGGGTACGGCGCGCCGATGGAGGACGTGGCGCGGCGCGCGCGGGTCGGCGTCGGCACGGTGTACCGGCGCTTCCCGAGCAAGGACGTCCTGGTGCGGCGGATAGCCGAGGAGGAGACCTCCCGGCTGGCCGACCAGGCGCGGGCCGCGCTCGGTCAGGAGGACGAGCCGTGGTCGGCGCTCTCCCGCTTCCTGCGGACGTCGGTGGCCTCCGGCGCCGGGCGGCTGCTGCCGCCGCAGGTGCTGCGGGTCTCGGTCGCCGAGGACCGGGCCGGCGGTGCGGGCGGTCCGGCCGACCCCCGGGTGCCGCAGCAGCGCGTCCAGCCGGGCTCCGGGGAGCTGAGGCTCATGGCCGACGGGACGGCGCCCAAGTCCGGTGCGGCGGAGGACGACGCGGGGGCGGCGGCGCTGCTGGAGGTCGTGGGCCGGCTCGTGGAGCGTGCGCGTGCGGCGGGCGAACTGCGGCCGGACGTGTCGGTGTCGGACGTGCTGCTGGTCATCGCGACGGCGGCGCCCTCGCTGCCGGACGCGGCGCAGCAGGCCGCCGCTTCGGCCCGGCTGCTGGACATCCTGCTGGAGGGGTTGCGGTCGCGGCCCGCGTGAGCGGTGACCCCGCGTGAGCCGCGTCCGGCGGTCCTCCCCGTACGGGTGAGGGCGCTGCCGGGGCGCGGCAGGGCCCCTCGGACGGGTGGAGGATCCCTGCCGTCGGGGCCCGGCGGCGGTCGGTGTGGCAGTCTGGCTCGGTGATCGGGACGGTCGGGCCGGCGACGGGGGCGTTTGCGCGATGAGCGTTGACGGGCGTGGTGACGGCGCCGGTGACGGCGGGTCGCGGACGGACGGGCCGGACTCTCCGCAGGTGCCGTCCCAGGGCGGACCGTCCGGCGTCCCGCACGCCGCCGGGCGGCCCCGGGGTGCCTCGGGGCAGAGCGGCGTACCGGGGCAGAACGCCGTACCGGCGCAGCGCGAGCGGGTGGGAGGGAGCGAGCAGCCGTCCGCGGTGGAGCCGGCGCCCCCGGCGGACCTGCCGCCGTCCGACGCGGAGCTGATCGGGCGGGTGCGCGCGGGCGACGACAGCGCCTACGAGGAGCTGTACCGGCGCCACACCGACGCCGTACGCCGGTACGCGCGCACGTGCTGCCGGGACGCCCACACCGCCGACGACCTGACCGCCGAGGTGTTCGCCCGGGTGCTCCAGGCGGTGCGCGGCGGCTCAGGACCCGAGTACGCCGTACGCGCCTATCTGCTCACCACCGTCCGCCGGGTCGCCGCGCAGTGGACCAGGACCGCCCGGCGCGAGCACCTGGTCGACGACTTCGCGGTGTTCGCCGCGCAGGCCGCGGAGCTCTCGTACGACGCCGCCTCCGGCGGCTCCTTCGGAGCGGGCGTGGACCTCGGCGCCGACGTGCGCGCGATGCACGAGGCCGAGCAGTCGATGGCCGTGCGGGCCTTCCGCTCGCTGCCCGAGCGGTGGCAGGCCGTGCTGTGGCACACCGAGGTCGAGGACGAGTCGCCGAGCGCCGTCGCCACGCTCTTCGGGCTGGACGCCAACGGCACCCGGGTGCTGGCCAGCCGGGCGCGGGAGGGGCTGCGGCAGGCCTACCTCCAGGCCCATGTCAGCGCCTCCCTCACCGCGGACGAGGAGTGCGCCCGCTATGCCGACCAGCTCGGCGGCTACGCCCGCGGCAAGCTGCGCACCCGTGCCGAGCGGGGGCTGCGCAAGCATCTGGAGGAGTGTGCCAAGTGCCGGCTGGCGGCCACGCAGATCGCCGAGGTCGCCGGCGGTATCCCGGCCGTGGTCCCGGTCGCCGTCATCGGCTGGTTCGGCGCCGCGGGGTACGCCAAGGCGCTCGGCATCGTCGCCGGGGGCGCGGGCGCGGCGGGCGCGGCAGGTGCCGCGAGTGCCGCGGGCGGAGGTGCCTCCGGCGGCGGGGGCTCGGTGGCCTCGGAGGGGCTGGGCGCGCCGGTGAAGGCGGGGATCGCGGCCGGTGTGGTCGCCGTGGCCGCCGCGGCGGTCGCGCTCGCGCTGGTCGGTCACGAGACCCCGGCCGGGAAGCCTCAGGCGCGACCCGCCGCGCCCGCACCGGCGGTCGTGCCGCAGCCGCCGAAGCCGGCCTCGAAGCCGACGCCCCCTCTGCCTCCCGCACCGGCCCCGACGCCCGAGCCGCCGAGGCCGGCCCCGAAGTCGACACCGACACCGACACCAACGCCGAGCGTCAAGCCTCCGGCGCCTCCCGCCGCCGCCCCCGCTCCGGCGCCCAAACCGTCGCCGACGCCCGCCCCGACCACGGCGCCCGTGCCCACGCCCGCGCCGACCCCCACACCGACACCCACACCCACGCCGACTCCTCCCCCGCCCGCTCCGGTGGTCTACCGCTGGAACGAGTTGAAGTACGACGTCACCGGAGACGGCACCCGCCCCGAGATGCGGCTCGGCGCGAGCAGTTGGGTGTGGCAGCGCCACAGCCTGTGGATCGCCGGCGAGCGCTACGCGCACGGGGTGACCGTGCACGGCGACTCGTCCGTCACCATCGACCTCAACCGCGAGTGCTCCGCCTACGACGCCGTGGTCGGCGTCGACAGCCTGACGGGCAGGCTCGGCCGGGTCTCCTTCTCGGTGTACGCCGACGGCGTCCGCCTGTGGAACTCGGGGACGGTCGCGGGCCGTGATCCGGCCGTCCCCGTCCATGTGGGCCTCGCCGGGCACCGGACCGTACGGCTGGTCGTCGAGCCGGACAGCTCCTTCGACACCGTGGCCCTGGCGGATTGGGCCGAGTCCCGGTTCACCTGCCGGTAGGGCTCGCCCGGCCGCCGGACGAGAGCGCGCCACGCTGCGGCGCGATGCCCGCCGGTACCGCGCGGGCACGCGCGGGTGTGCCGGTCCAGCAGGTGCCGCGGCGGGACAGCAGGCGCCGCAGCCACAGCTCCAGGGACACCAGCTCCGCCAGGCCGTCCAGCGGCAGCGGCTCGCCCTGCGCGGCCGCGCGCAGGGCCTTGCGGACCACGCGGGCCTCCACCAGGCCGGCCTCGGCGAGCAGCGGGGTGGCGAACAGGTCCACCAGGTCGTTGACGGCCACGCGCAGGCCGGTACGGGACGCCGCCGCGGCCGAGGCGTGCGAGGGGGCGCCCCAGCCCGGTGGCAGGTCGCCCACCCCGGCGCCCTTGAGGACCGTGCGCAGGATCACCGCGCGGGCACCCGGCTGGACCCGCAGTGCCTCCGGCAGGGCCCGGCAGGCGCGGACGACCTGGTTGTCGAGGAAGGGCGTGTGCAGCCGCTGGGAGCGGACCTCGGCCGCCTGCTCGAGCACCCGCAGGTCCGCCGCGTGCCGGGCGAGGGCGGCACGCGCGCGGTAGTCGCCCGGCCGCTGCCCGGGCCCCACTCCCGAACGGTGGGTCGCCCCTTGCAGGCGAACCGATACTTCAGCCAGCGCCTCTCCGGTCAGCCATCGGGCCGCCGGTCCGGGTCTGGCCCAGGAGAGTGCGGCCAGCGACGCCCCGACGGTGCCCGTGGGCTCGTCGAAGCGGCGGTGCAGGAGCCGTTCGGCGAGCACGTCGAGTCCCGCGCGGTAGGGCGTGCGCGCCAGCCGCCGCGCCGCGCCGTACACGCGCGCGGGGACCATGACCGATCCGTCGGCCCTGGCGAGCGCGGCGACCGGCCGGACCAGATGGCGGCGCTTGCGGTCCATCAGCAGGTCGGCCAGGCGCGCGGGGTGGGCGTCCAGGACCTGCCGGGCACCGTGGCCGGTGAAGTGGTCCGCGCTGCCCGCCGCCAGCCGTGCGCGGTGCCGCGCCGCCGCGACGAGGGACGGGCCGGGTTCGTCGGTGAGGGGGCCGTCGAGTTCGGCGTAGGGCAGCACGTCCTCGCCGCCGGTCACCACGACGTGGTGCAGGCGGGGGTTGGCCGCGAGCGTCCCGGCGCGTTCGAGTTCGGCCTCGCGCCCGGTGGCCGTCAGGTCGTTGAAGGTGACCGCGAGCAGGCGCTCGCCGGCTCCCGTGCCGTGGCCCAGGAGGGTGCCGGGTCGGCCCGGGAGCCCGGCGGCCAGCAGCGCGAGCGTGCCCGAGGCCGGGCCGCCGGACAGGTCGGCCCCGATCCCCGGCACCGGCATCCCGCGGGCCGCACGACGCTCGGCGGGACCCATGCCGGGCACCGGCCCCGGGTCGATGTCGGGTACGTGCCGGGGCGCGGACAGCCGGGCGCGGACGGCTTCCACCAGTGCGTCGCGCACCGCGTCGACCGCGCGGTCCGGGTCGGCCGGCGGTGCGGCCACCGCGAGCGAGGCGACCGGCTCGTACCCGGCGACCTCACGCGCCCCCGCGCGCAGGATCAGCGCGTGCCCGGGCGGAACGCGGCGTACGCCCTCGTAGGGCGTGGAGTCGTCCAGCGCGGCCGGTACGTCGGGGGCGGCCAGCAGGGCGGCCAGGTGCCCGAAGTCGAGGTTGGCCTCGACGAGGTCGGCCAGCGGCAGCGCGGCCGTCGCGTACGCCGTGCCGCCGGCCCACGGGGTGTGGAACACCGGGCGGGCCCCGGCGAGGTCGCCGCAGACGGTGATGCGGCGGTCCACCTGTACGACGGCGGTGTAGCTTCCGGGCCAGGCCGTCAGATGCCTGAGCGCGCCCCCGCGCGCGGCGAACAGGCCGACCCTCAGCTGTTCGTCGGAGGCCCCGCAGATGCCGAGCACCGCGATCCTGGTCCGGGCGTCGGCCTGCACCACGCGGATCTCGTCCGGACGCCAGTCGCCGACCGCCCACAGCGGGTCCGGGTCGCCCCACAGGAGCTGGGAGCCCACCGGGTGCAGGGTCTGGCCGTCGTATCCGGTGGCGCCCGCGGAGCCGGTCCCGGTGGCGCCCGCGGCGGTGCTGCTCCATCCCACCAACCACCGCATCGAAGCCTCCACCGCCTGTGGGCAACCAGTGCACCGCAACGAACCAGGTCACCATGCTGCCACGAAGGAGGCGCGCCGGAGGGGAGGCGGAGCCGCCTTAGGTACGGTGTGCGCGCCCCCGCGCGCCGGCCCCGGCAGTGGCGAACGCCCGTACCGTGCACGGCCGTCACGACTCGAATGCGCCCCCTGATGCGCTCCCCGCAACACCCTTCGCGCCCTCAACTGCCGTGGTGGGAGCGGTGATCGGCGGCGGGAGGCAGAGTCGACTTTCGGCCAATTCTGCGCCATGGGGACACATGTGCGCACACTCCGTACTCGCTCTGCGTCTCACGCAGACAACACGCAGTCCGGGAGGCGGAGTTCGCCCCCCGGACCGTTCCGCCGCCCGCGGGGATGAAGGCGGCGGTGTCCCCCAGCCCACTGGATCCAGTACAGCGGGCCGACCCACGCAGGACCATGGAACCGCTCCCTCGGTGGCCGGAGAAGAGCGCACGGGCGGGCGCACGGCCACACGACGGGGGCACGCCGCAACCCTGCGTGCAGGGACCGTACTTGAGTGCGGGCCACAATCCCGCCATCCGGAAGAATGCCCCTTAACGCTTGGGATGCGGCGAACTACGCTGGGTTTACGAATGCCGCGTGGTTATGCCAGCGCGGCAGCCGTCTGTGTCGAGGGGTGGCGCATGTCCAGGGAGCAACGCGGGCCGAACGAAAAGCTCGGCGCCGTTCTCGCCCTCGCGGGAATCAGCAACGCAGGACTCGCGCGGCGCGTCAACGACCTCGGCGCCCAGCGCGGGTTGACACTTCGCTACGACAAGACCTCGGTGGCGCGCTGGGTTTCGAAGGGGATGGTGCCGCAGGGTGCGGCGCCGCACCTCATCGCCGCCGCCATCGGGCAGAAGCTCGGCCGCCCGGTGCCGCTCCACGAGATCGGCCTGGCGGACGCGGATCCCGCACCCGAAGTGGGCCTCGCCTTCCCCAGGGACGTGGGCCAGGCGGTGAAGTCGGCGACGGAGCTGTACCGGCTCGACCTCGCCGGCCGCCGGGCCGGCTCCGGCGGCATCTGGCAGTCGCTCGCCGGATCGTTCGCAGTGAGCGCATACGCAACGCCCGCCTCGCGGTGGCTGATAACCCCGGCCGACAGTTCGGTGGCGCGTGAGGCGGGCCCTGCGGAGTCCTCCGGCACACCGGTCAAAGTCGGCCACAGCGATGTGCGCAAGCTGCGGGAGGCCGCCGAGGACGCCAGGCGCTGGGACTCCAAGTACGGAGGCGGCGACTGGCGTTCCTCGATGGTGCCCGAGTGCCTGCGCGTGGAGGCGGCGCCGCTGCTGCTCGCCTCGTACTCCGACGAGGTCGGCAGGGCGCTGTTCGGCGCCTCCGCCGAACTGACCCGGCTCGCCGGCTGGATGGCCTTCGACACCGGCCAGCAGGAGGCCGCCCAGCGCTACTACATCCAGGCGCTGCGCCTGGCCCGCGCCGCCGCCGACGTGCCCCTCGGCGGCTACGTCCTGGCCTCCATGTCCCTCCAGGCCACCTACCGCGGCTTCGGCGACGAGGGCGTCGACCTCGCGCAGGCCGCCCTGGAGCGCAACCGGGGCCTGGCCACGGCCCGCACCATGAGCTTCTTCCGGCTCGTCGAGGCACGCGCCCACGCACGCGCGGGCGACGCCCAGGCGGCCGGCGCCGCCCTGAAGGCGGCCGAGGGCTGGCTCGAGCGGTCCCGCGACGGGGACAACGACCCGTCCTGGCTCGGCTTCTACGGCTACGACCGGTTCGCCGCCGACGCCGCCGAGTGCTACCGGGACCTGAAGGCACCCCGCCAGGTCCGCCGCTTCACCGAGCAGGCGCTGTCGAAGCCGACCGAGGAGTTCGTCCGCTCGCACGGCCTGCGGCTGGTCGTCTCGGCCGTCGCCGAACTGGAGTCCGGCAACCTGGACGCGGCCTGCGCGCAGGGCGTGCGGGCCGTGGAGGTCGCCGGGCGCATCTCCTCCGCGCGCACCACGGAGTACGTCAAGGACCTCCTGCACCGGCTGGAGCCGTACAGCGACGAGCCACGCGTGGTCGAGCTGCGCGAGCGGGCCCGCCCGCTGCTGATGACACCGGCCTGAGTCCGTCCTGCGCCCGGTCTGAACCCGGTCCGAACCCGCCCCTGCCGGACACCACGGCCGCGTCGTCCCGCCGGATCGGCGGCATTGTCAGTGCCGCGGTGCACTATCGAGGCGGGAGGTGGAGCAGGTGCGGCCGGACATCGCTTACGACTGCGACGTGCTGGTGATCGGAGGTGGCATCGTCGGACTGTCGACGGCGTACGCGATCACGCGCGCCACGCCGGGCACCCGTGTGACCGTGCTGGAGAAGGAGCAGGGCCCGGCCCGGCACCAGACGGGACGCAACAGCGGGGTGATCCACAGCGGGATCTACTACCGGCCGGGCTCGCTGAAGGCGCGGTACGCGGCGCAGGGCGCCGCCGAGATGGTCAAGTTCTGCGCGGAGCACGGCATCGCGCACGAGGTGACCGGCAAACTGATCGTGGCGACCGGACGGGAGGAGCTGCCCCGGCTGCACGCACTGGTGCAGCGCGGCCGGGAGAACGGCATCCCGGTGCGCGAGCTGGGCCCCGCGCAGATCGAGGAGTACGAGCCGCAGGTGCGCGGACTGGCCGCGATCCACGTGGGGACGACGGGGATCTGCGACTTCGCGGCGGTGGCCCGGCAGCTGGCTCAGGCGTCCGGCGCTCAGATCCGGTACGGGGCCCGGGTGGTGCGGGTGGACCGGCGGCCCGAGCGGGGGGTGGCCGTCCTGACCGGGAGCGGTGACGTCGTCCGCGCGCGCGTGCTGGTCAACTGCGCGGGGCTGTACTGCGACGAGGTGGCGCGGCTGACCGGGGACGAGCCCGGCGTGCGGATCGTCCCGTTCCGCGGGGAGTACTACGAGCTGGCGCGACCGGAGCTGGTGCGCGGGCTGGTGTATCCGGTGCCCGATCCGGCGTTCCCCTTCCTCGGTGTGCATCTCACCCGCGGAGTCGACGGCGGTGTGCACGTCGGGCCCAACGCGGTTCCGGCGCTGGCCCGCGAGGGCTACGGATGGGGGGTCGTACGGCCGCGGGAGCTGGCGGGGACGCTGGGCTGGCCCGGGTCGTGGCGGATCGCCCGCCGGCACTGGCGGTACGGCGCGGGCGAGCTGCGCCGGTCGGTGTCGAAGGCCGCCTTCACGCGGGCGGTGCGCCGGCTGGTGCCCGTGGTGCGGGAGGAGGACCTGGTGCCGGCCGCCGCCGGAGTGCGGGCGCAGGCCGTCCTGCGGGACGGCACGCTGGTGGACGACTTCCTGGTCCGGGAGGGCCCCCGGGCGGTGCACGTGCTCAACGCGCCCAGCCCCGCGGCGACCGCCTCGCTGCCGATCGGACGCGAGGTGGCGCGGCGCGCCCTGTCCGTGCTGGCGTCGACGTGAACGGCGTGCGCGGCCCTGTCCGCCTCGACGGCCGGTTCGTGTCGGTCCCCCGTAAAATCGTTCCCACTGTGACTGACTCGCTGAACACCCCCCAGGCTCCCGCCCCCGGTGAGCTGCCCCGGCACACGCCGGGCGTGTCCGTGCGGCACACCCGGGCCAAGGGCGAGCCGCGTTTCCCCGACGGGCCCGTCGCCGATCCGGCCGGCTCGCACTTCGAGCGGCGGATCCGCAGCTTCCAGCCGCGCCGGAGCCGGGTGACCGCGGGACAGGCGGACGCGTTGCAGCGGCTGTGGCCCAGCCGGGGTCTGGACATCGACGGACAGCGGGTGATCGACCTCGCCGAGCTGTTCGGGAACACGCACCCGGTCGTGCTGGAGATCGGCTTCGGCATGGGCGAGGCCACCGCCCGGATGGCGGCCGAGGACCCGGGCACCAACATCCTCGCCGTCGACGTGCACACCCCGGGCCAGGGCAACCTGCTGAGCCTCGCCGACCGGCACGGCCTCGGCAACGTCCGCGTCGGCAACGGCGACGCCATCATCCTGCTGCGCGAGATGCTCGCCCCCGACAGCCTCGACGGGCTGCGCGTCTACTTCCCCGACCCCTGGCCGAAGAAGCGGCACCACAAGCGGCGGCTGATCCAGCCGGAGTTCCTGACGCTGGCCGCCACCCGCCTCAGGCCCGGGGCGGTCGTGCACTGCGCGACGGACTGGGAGCCGTACGCGCAGCAGATGCTCGACGTGCTGACCGCGCACCCGGACTTCGAGAACACCCGGGCCGACGGCGGTTTCGCGCCGCGTCCCGACTTCCGGCCGCTGACCCGTTTCGAGGGCCAGGGACTGGAGAAGGGCCATGTGGTGAACGACCTGCTCTTCCGTCGCGTGCCACACGACAACCAGCATCCGTAGTGACCTCGTGAGGGCCGATGCCGTGGCCGCCTGCCCCCCGTACCCGACACCTCCCGGTGCCCCCGGCGGCACCTCCCGCCACGCGCACTGGTGGCAGCGGCGATGGGTCCGGTACGGCGCCCTCGTCACCCTGCTCGCCCTCTCCGGGCTCGTCATCCTCGCCCTCGTGCGCCGGCAGACCGGCACCGAGGGGTTCCTCGTCGGGCTCGGTCTCGCGGTGCTGCCCGTACCGCTGCTGACGGCCGCCTTCCGCTGGCTGGACCGGGTCGAGCCCGCCCCCTGGCGGAACCTGGTGTTCGCCTTCGCCTGGGGCGCCTGCGCGGCGGCCCTGATCGCGATCGTCGCCAACAGTTTCGCCACCCACTGGATCGCCACGGCGACCGCCGACCCCGCGGGCGCGGACACCCTGGGCGCGACCGTGATAGCGCCGGTCGTGGAGGAGTCCGCGAAGGCCGCCGCCGTCCTGCTGGTCTTCCTCTTCCGCAGGCGCGACTTCACCGGCGTCGTCGACGGGGTCGTCATCGCCGGGGTGACCGCGACCGGCTTCGCGTTCACCGAGAACATCCTCTACCTCGGCAACGCCTTCGGCGCCGACCAGCTCACCGGTGACCGGGGCATCGCCTCCGTCACCGCGGCGACCTTCTTCGTCCGCGTCGTCATGTCGCCGTTCGCGCACCCGATGTTCACCGTGCTCACCGGCATCGGCTTCGGCATCGCCGCGACGTCCGGGGGCCGTCGGCTGCGGCGCCTGCTGCCGCCGCCGGCCGGGCTGCTGCTCGCGATGGGCATGCACGCCCTGTGGAACGGCTCGGCGACCTTCGGCGAGTACGGCTTCCTCGCGGTGTACGCCGCCATCATGGTGCCCGCGTTCGGCCTGCTGACCTGGCTGGTCGTCTGGACCCGGCAGCGCGAGCTGAGGACCGTGCGCGAGGAGCTGCCCGCGTACACCGCCGCCGGCTGGCTCACCCCGGCCGAACCGTTCGCCCTGGCCTCCATGCGGGCGCGCAGGCTGGCCCGCGAGCACGCCCGGCGCCACCTCGACAGGCAGGCGGCGCGGACGGTCGCCCAGTACGAGGCGTACGCGACCCAGCTGGCCTGCCTCCGGCACCGGGGGCGCCGGGGACGGGCGGGGGCCGACTTCGCCGTACGGGAGCGGGAGCTGCTGCACGAGCTGTGGCGCAGGCGGGAGGTGGCGCAGCCCGCGCTGGACCACGCGGCCAGGACGACCACGCCCATGGCTGCGCCGCCCTGGCCCGGGTACGGGGTGTACGGCGTGTACGGGGTGCACCCGCGACCGCTGGGGCACGGGTCGTACGGGCCGTACGGACCGGCGACGCCGTACCCCGCGCAGCTGACGCCGTCCCCCGTGTACAACCCGTACCGGACACAGCCTTAGCGCCGGCTGTTCCGTCCCGGGGGACGGGGAGCTACGCCGACGCCCGCGTCAGCTTTCCGAGCTCCTCGTCCGTGAGCCGCAGCTCGGCGACCCCGAGCAGTGCCGGGAGCTGTTCCACCGTCCGCGCCGAGGCGATCGGGGCGGCCACCGTCGGCTGTGCGGCGAGCCAGGCCAGGGCCACCGTGGCGACCTCGGCGTCATGGGCCCGTGCGACCTCGTCCAAGGCCGCGAGGACGTTGCGGCCCCGCTCGGTCTCGAGGTGCTTGGCCGCGCCCTGCGCCCGCGCGCTGTCCACCGTCGTACCGGGCCGGTACTTGCCGGTCAGGAAGCCGGAGGCGAGCGCGAAGTACGGGACGGCGGCCAGGCCGGACCGCTCGGCGACGTTCTGGAGCGCGCCTTCGTAAGTGTCGCGCGAGACCAGGTTGTAGTGCGGCTGGAGCGCCACGTACCGGGCCAGACCCTCGCGCTCGGAGAGGTCCAGGGACTCCTGGAGGCGCTCGGCGGAGATGTTGGAGGCGGCGATGTGCCGCACCTTGCCCGCCCTGACCAGCTCGTCGAGCGCGCCGATGATCTCCTCGACGGGGACGTCCGGCCGGTCGAAGTGCGTGTAGTACAGGTCGATGTGGTCCGTGCCCAGGCGCCGGAGGGAGGCGTCGGCCGCGGCCTTGATGTTGGCGGCGCTCAGCCCCTGGTAGTCGGGGTGCTGGCTGACCTTGGTGGCGATGACGACGTCGGAGCGGTTGCCGCGCTCCTTGATCCACCTGCCGATGATCGTCTCGGACTCGCCGCCGTGGTTGCCCTCGATCCACGCGGAGTAGGAGTCGGCGGTGTCGACGAAGTTGCCTCCGGCGGCCGTGTAGGCGTCGAGGACGGCGAAGGACTGCTCCTGGTCGGCGGTCCAGCCGAAGACGTTGCCGCCGAGGGCGAGCGGGAAGACCTCGAGATCGGACGAACCCAGTTTGCGTAGAGAAGTCATGTTCAACATCAACAACCGCGCCGGAGCGGCCCATTCCTCGCCGGGCCGCGTCCGGCCGCAAAAGTTGCGCAAACCGGCCTCACGGGCTCGTCAGGGGTGAGACCGGTCCGCGTACGTCACGGGGCGGGGCGTGTGCGTCAGGGGGTGAGGCCCTTGTCGCGCAGCCACCCTGCGGGGTCGATGCCGGTGGCGTCGCCGCCCGGGTGGACCTCCAGGTGCAGATGGGGCCCGGTGACGTTGCCGGTGGCGCCCACGCGGCCGATCACGTCGCCCGTGTTGACCTGCTGGCCGACGCTGACGTTGATCGACGACTGGTGGCAGTACCAGAGCTCGGTGCCGTCGTCGAGGGTGAGGATCGTGCGGTAGCCGTAGGCGCCGGCCCAGCCGGCCTCGGTGATGGTGCCGGTGTGGATCGCCTTGAGCAGGGTGCCCGTGGGCGCGGCGAAGTCGAGGCCGGTGTGGTAGCCGGAGGACCACATGGAGCCGGCCTGACCGAAGGTGGAGGTGATCGTGTACGAGGAGGTGGGCAGCGTGTACTGCTTGGCCAGCTCGGCCAGCCGCGCCTCCTCGGCCTTCCGCTTGGCTTCCTCGGCCTTCTGCTTGGCCTCCTCCTCCGCCTTCTGCTTCGCGGCGGTGGCCTTGGCCTCGGCCTCCTCGACCGCCTTCGAGGCGGCCTGGGCGGCCTCCTTGGCGGCGGCGGCCTCGGCGTCCGCCTGAGCCTTGGCCTCGATCTGCACCTGCTGCTGCTCGGCCTGCGCCATGATCCGGTTGCGCAGCACCTCGCCGGCGTCCGCGGTCCCGCCCTCGGCCTCGGCGGTGGTCACGCCAACGCTGCTGAGCGCGGTCGACGAGCCCTCGGGGGCGTCGGAGGAGTGGTCGAACAGGGAGCCCACGGAGGGCAGATCGGGCAGCGAGATGGACACCGGCGGCTTGGCGCTGTTGGCGCTGGCCATGCCGCCCGCGCCGACGGCGGCGATGACACCGACGCCGAGAACGGTGGAGCTGCGGGCGAGTCCGCCGCCGCGCTGCTTGGCGACGCGGTGCCGGCCGCGCACGGGACGGACGGAATCCGCGGTGGGGTTCCACTCCTCCCAGGGGCCCTCGTCGGCGCGGCGGCTGTCGTAGCCGAAGGTCTCTCCGTACTGCCGGCTCGGCGTGAACGGGGCTTCCGGAGCAGGCGGGTTGGACGCCACGAAGGCGTACTCCTTTCCTTCCGTCTCGCCTACCGGGTTAGCTGACGGGTTCGGAGCGGGAAGGTCTCCTACGCGCGTAAACAAGCCATGCGGAACACGGCAGTTACGCCCGATTCACCCCAAGTTGGTGGTTCCCCGGTTCCCTTGCGGGATTCGGCGTGCGCGCACGGAGCCGCCTCTTGTGACGGCTGGGACGACCGTGCTGCGTTATCGAACGTTAATAGACCCGGGGCCTGTATTCCAAGCCGTTCGGCTTGATCGCTCCACCTCGCGGCCCGACCTTATGGTCCATGGGCGCCGAAAACCGGACGAGTTGACTCCACATACGGGAGAGTCCGCGCCTTTGCCGGAGAACCCGCACGTCCGCCAAACACTCAGGGCCGGAATCCATTGATCGGATTCCGGCCCTGAGTTTCAGTAGCGGGGACAGGATTTGAACCTGCGACCTCTGGGTTATGAGCCCAGCGAGCTACCGAGCTGCTCCACCCCGCGTCGTTGTGTCACCAGTATATGCCATCCGCGGGGCTGCTCGCACCCAGCTCACTTCCACGCCGTCCGGCACCCGGTTCCCGGCCGTGCGACGAGGCTCCGCTCAGCCGAGCAGGTGCCGGTTCGGTTCCCTGGCGCGTTCCTCGAACTCCGGCACCACCACGACGTCCGCGCCCTCGGCCACCAGCACCCCGGTCCCATCGGCACCCTCGACGAACGTGTCCGGCTCCCGCCACGCCGTCACCACCCGTCGCACCCCGGCGTCCAGAATCAGCCGGGCGCACGGACGCGGCCGGGAGGCGCGGCGGGCGCACGGCTCCAGGCTGCTGTACACCGTGGCCTCCGGCAGTCGCGGATCCGCCGGGTCGACCTTGGCCAGGGCCGCCTCCTCGGCATGCACGACCGGGTCGCCCCCCTCCCGCGAGTACCCGCGGGCGAGTTCGGTCCCGTCGGCGGCGACCACCACGGCGCCCACGCTGAACGCGGTCCTGGACGGCGGGCAGTGGGCCGCCAGTTCGCAGGCGATCCGGAGCCAGTGCCGGTCGGCCGGGGCGGCGCGGCCGGCGAGGCCGGGGGCGGTGGGTTCGTAGCGCACGAGGACGACGTCCTCGATGGTCCGCGTCTCCACCAGCCGCAGCCGCCCACCCTGGTAGCCCCCGGGCCCGAACAGCCGGGGCGCGCCGGGGTCCCCCACGAACAGGGGGGCGAGCACGAGCTGCACCTCGTCCGCGAGCCGCTGCTGGAGCAGCTGTGTGTGGATCGTCCCGCCGCCCTCGACCATGAGCCGGCGCACCCCGCGTACGTCGTGCAGGTGCTCGAGCAGCCGGGGCCAGCCGAGTTCGGCGCCCAGCGGCACGACGTCGGCGGCCAGGCCCGCGCGCCGCAGCCGCAGCGCGCCCTCGTCGGTCGTGTAGAGGACCTTCTCGCCGCCGGTGTGCCAGAAGGGCGCCCGGGGGTCCAGCTCGCCGGAGGCGCTGACCGCGACCTTCAGCGGATACTCCGGCTTCCCGGCGGCGCGGCGGGCGGCCCGCCGTTCGGGCGAGTTCACCAGCAGCCGCGGGTTGTCCGCCCGCAGGGTGCCGGCGCCGATCAGGATCGCGTCGGCCGACGCCCGTACCTCGTCGACCCGGTCGAAGTCGGCGGGGCTGGAGAGCAGCAGGCGCTCGGGGCCGGTGTCGTCCAGGTAGCCGTCGAGCGAGACGGCGGCGGACAGCAGGACGTACGGGTGGGGCATCGACGCCCTCTCTCTCGACGGCGGACTCGCTCCCAGTCTGACCGACCCCGCCGATCGGGGGCGGGGCACCACCGTGGCGGAGCCGCGCACACGACGCGGGCGGCCGCGCACCGGTCGGTGCGGGGCAGCGGTCTCGGCGACGATCAGTGCTCGAGGTGGACGCGGAACCGCAGCCGGCAGATGACGGCGTCGGTATGGCGGCGCACGGCGCGGTCCAGGACGACGCCGCGCTGGTTCTGCAGAAGCCGCTGCCAGGGCCTGGGCAGATGCATCTCCGGGATGAGGACCACCATCCGGTCCTGCCGCTCCTGGGCGGACAGCGCGCGCAGATGGTCGACGACGGGCCGGGTCAGGGACCGGGTGCGGCTGTGCAGCACGGTGAGGGGGACACCGGGCCGCCAGGCGTTCCAGGCGGCGTGAACCTCGTCGGCGGAAGGGGCGTCGCGGTCCTCGGGATGCACGACGGTGACGGCCCGGACGTCGTCGCCCAGTGACAGTGCGACGCTGATGGCCTCGCTGGTGAGCAGGTTGACGGCGCCGACGGGAACGACGACGACCGTGTGGCGCGGCTCGGGCCGTGCGGGGACCTCGCCGAGATGCAGGGCCGCGCCGATACGCCGGTACGTGCGGTGCACCGACTCGAACACGGTCACCAGGACGGCGACCGCGGCGAAGACCAGCCAGCCGCCCTCGTGGAACTTCGCGACCAGTTCGATGACCAGGGCCGCGAGCGTCAGCAGTGCCCCGAGGCCGTTGACGGCCGCCCGCCGCCACCATCCGGGACCGTGGTCCAGGTGCCAGTGCCGGACCATGCCGGCCTGGGAGAGGGTGAAGCCGATGAACACGCCGATGGCGAAGACCGGCACCAGCTTCTGGGTGTCGCCCTCGGCCACGACCAGCAGGACCAGGGCGGCGGCGGCGAGCACGACGACGCCGTAGCGGTAGACCTGCCGGTCGGCGCGCAGCCCGAAGACGTGCGGCACATGGTTGTCGCGGGCCAGCAGGGAGGCCAGGACGGGCATGCCGCCGAAGGAGGTGTTGGCCGCGAGCGCGAGCAGCGTCATGGTGGCGAACTGCACGACGTAGAACCCGGCGTTGTGGCCCAGGGACGCCTCGGTGAGCTGCGCCAGGACGGTCTTGGTGCCGCTCGGTGCGACGTGGAACCTGCCGATGAGCAACGACAGCCCGATGAGCATGGCACCGAGCAGCGCGCCGAGCGCGAGCTCGGTGCGCTGCGCCCGCCGGACCCTCGGGGTGCGGAAGGTGGGGACGGCGTTCGCGATGGCCTCCACTCCGGTGAGCGCCGAGCAGCCGGAGGCGAACGCCCGCAACAGCAGCAGGACTCCGACCGCGGAGACGGTCGAGGCCGCCGGATGAACGGGCGGGACCGCCGGCGTGCGGCGCACCAGCCCGGCCACGATGACCACGGCGATCGCCACGATGAACACCACGGTGGGGGCGAACATCACCTTGGCGGACTCGGCGACCCCGTAGAGGTTGACCGCCGTGATCAGCCCCAGCACGATCACGCACAACACCACCCGGTCGCCGTACAGGACGGGGAAGGCGGAGGTGAGCGCGGCCACGCCGGCGGAGACCGACACGGCCACGTTCAGCACGTAGTCGATGATCAGCGAGGCGGCGGCGACCAGGCTGAGCCGCCGGCCCAGATGGCGCCCCGCGACCGCGTACGCGCCGCCACCGTTCGGGAACGCGGCGATCACCTGCCGGTAGGAGAACGTCAGCGCCGCCAGCAGCACCACGATCGCCAGCGTGACCGGCAGGGTGAAACCGAGGCCCCGGCTGCCGGCCGTCGCCAGCACCACCACGATCGCCTCCGGCCCGTAGGCCACCGAGGCGAGCGCGTCCAGGGACAGCGCGGCCAGCCCCTGCGGCACCGTCAGCCGGTCCCTCTCCTGCCGTCTCCCCACGACCCGCCCGGCAGTGCGACCCCGATCCGCGCCCTCGGCACTCGCACCCACGGCTCCACCGTCCTCACGTCGCCTTCGGAACTCCGGAGGCAGGATCCCGCGCAAACCACCGAATACAGCGCAAGAGAGCTGTTAAAGGTCACCCGGGGCCGCTCGCGTCCTGCTACACCGGAAGAGGCAGGCAGGAGGTGCCCACGATGACCGACCACCTCGCCAGAGGGCCCGTTGCGATCGTCATCGCCCTCGTGGCTCCGCTCGCGGTCAGCGCGGTGCTGCTGCCCTTCCGCGCGGGTCTGCCCAACACCGTCGTCGCCCTCGTCCTCGTCGTGGTCGTGGTGGCGACGGCGGCCCTCGGCCACCGGCCGGCCGGTGTCCTCGCAGCCGTGTCCTCGGCCGTCTGGTTCGACTTCTTCTTCACCGCCCCCTACGAGCGGCTCACGATCGCGGGCACCGCCGACATCACCACCGCCGTCGTGCTGCTCGCCGTCGCACTGACCGTCTCCCAACTGGCGGCCCGCGCCCGGCGCCTGGAAGTCGTCACCATCACCGACGCCGGCTACCTCGCCCAGATCCACCACGCGGCCCAGCTCGCCCGGGAGGCGACCTCACCCGACGCGGTGGTGGAGGCCGTGCGCGCGCAACTCGTCGGCCTGCTCCATCTGCGCGGCTGCCGCTTCGAGTACGGCACCCTGCTCGGCCACGCCCCTCGCCTGGAACCCGACGGCTCCCTCACCGTCGGGCGCAGGACGTGGGACGCCGACCGCCTCGGCATGCCCGCCCAGGACATCGAACTGCGCGTCCTCGCGGGCGGCCACTTCCACGGCCGCTACCTCCTCCGGCCGACCCCCGGCCACACCCCGCCCCTCGAGGCCCGCCTGGTCGCCGTCACCCTGGCCGACCAGGTGGGCGCCGCCCTGCAGACCACCTGGCGAACCGTTCCCAGAAGCTGACCGGGACCAGAAACGACAGAACCCCCGTCTGACCAGGTCAGCGGGGGTCCCGACCCCGTGGGGTCCGGTAGGCCCTGTGGGACTCGAACCCACAACCAATGGATTAAAAGTCCACTGCTCTGCCAATTGAGCTAAGGGCCCAGGCGATGTTGCCTACCTGAGCATAGCGGGAGGCGGGCCTGTCGCCGATCGGGTATCGGGGGTGCCCGGCCGGAAGTTCACCGTGATCGGCGGTGACCGGGTGACGGTTGCGGTCAGAAGATCCTGTCGCAGCCCCTCCAGCCGCCGGAGATCCTGGTGCGGCCAAGAGCCGCGGGGCCCGTACGACAGGAGTCGTACGAGCCCCGCGGGGTGGGTTCAGCCGGCGTCAGCCGTTGCGCTTCCAGCGCGGCTTGTCGTCGCGGCGGCCGAAGGAGCCGCCGCCGCGGTGGTCGTCACGGCGGCCGTAGGGGCGCTCGTGGCCGCCGGAGCGGAAGCCGGGGCGGTCGCCCTGGCGGTCGCGGTTGAACGGGCGGTCGCTGCCGCGGTGCCCGCCGCGCTCGTCGCGCCGGGCCGGACGGTCGTCCCGGCGGAAGCCGCCGCGGTCGTCACGACGGTCGTCACGGCGGTCGAAGGAGCCACGGTCGTCACGACGGTCGAAGGAACGGGGCGCACGGTCCCGGTCGCGGTCCCGGTTGAAGCCGCCGCGGTCGTCACGCCTCTCGAAGGAACGGCCACCGCGGTCGCCCCGGTCGTCACGGCGGAAGCCACCGCGGTCGTCACGGCGCTCGAAGCCGCGGTCACGGTCGCGGTCGCGGTCGCGGTCGAAGGAACGGCCACCGCGGTCGCCGCGGTCGTCACGGCGGAAGCCGCCACGGTCACCGCGGTCCCGGTCCCGGTTGAAGCCGCCGCGGTCGTCACGACGGTCGAAGGAACGGGGCGCGCGGTCCCGGTCGCGGTCCCGGTTGAAGCCGCCGCGGTCGTCACGCCTCTCACGCCGGTCGTACGACGACGAGGCCGTCGTACGCTCCTCGCGCTCCACGCGCTCGACGCCCTCTTCCCGGTCGATGCGGTCGACGTCCCGCGCCGCCAGCTGCTCCGGCACCGACACCTCGGCCACCGCCTGCTCCCCGGCCACCGCGTCCGAGCCCTCGGACGGCACGGTCTCGCCGCGCTCGCGGGCGAGGCGGGCCACCAGCCGGTCGGCCTCCTCGCGCAGCTCGGCCGCACGCCGCTGCGCGCGCTCCAGCTGCTTGGTGAGGTGGGTGACCTCACGCTCGGCCAGCTGGGCCGCGGTGCCCGCGGACTCGGCCTGCACCTCGGTCATCGACCGGGCGCCGGTGATCTCGGCGACCTCCGGGTCGAAGGCCGCGCCGCCCTGGATGATGTGGCGCGAGGCGTCCACGCCCGCGTCCTCCATGAGGCGGAAGATCTGACGCCGCTGGTGCGGCAGGGACAGCGAGACCACCGTGCCGGTACGGCCCGCGCGGGCGGTACGGCCGGCCCGGTGCAGGTAGTCCTTGTGGTCGCCGGCCGGGTCGACGTTCAGCACCAGGTCGATGCCGTCGACGTGGATGCCGCGGGCGGCGACGTCGGTGGCGACCAGGACGTTGACGTACCCGTCCTTGAAGTCGGCCAGGGTGCGGGTGCGGGCGCCCTGGGTCATGCCGCCGTGCAGGGCCTCGGCCTTCGCACCGGACTCGCGCAGCTGCTCGGCCACGCGGTCGGCGCCCAGCTGGGTGCGCACGAAGATGATGGTGCGGCCCTTGCGGGAGGCGATGGCCGCGGTGACCGGCGCCTTGTCCTTGGGCTTCACGATCAGGATGTGGTGGGACATGGTCGTCACCGCACCCTGCGCCGCGTCGACCTCGTGGCTGACCGGGTCGGTCAGGTAGCGGTCGACGAGGGTCTTGATCTCGTTCTCCATCGTCGCGGAGAACAGCATCCGCTGACCGCCCGCCGGAACCTGGTCGAGCAGCTCGGTGACCTCGGGCATGAAGCCCAGGTCGGACATCTGGTCGGCCTCGTCCAGAACGGCGATCTGCACGTCCTCGAGGGAGCAGGCGCCGCGGTTGATGATGTCGCGCAGCCGGCCCGGGGTGGCGACCAGGATGTCGACGCCCTTCTCCAGGGCGTAGATCTGGTTGCCCATCGAGGTGCCGCCGCAGACGACCTTCATCCGCAGGCCGACGACGTCGCCGTAGGGCTGGAGGGCGTCGGCCACCTGCATGGCCAGCTCACGGGTCGGGGTGAGGATGACCGCGCGAGGCCGCTTCCGCTCGGTGCGGCCGCCGGCCAGCGTGGCCAGCGTCGGCAGACCGAAGGAGAGGGTCTTGCCGGAGCCGGTGCGGCCCCGGCCCAGGATGTCCTTCCCGGTCAGGGCGTCCGGGATGGTCGCGGCCTGAATCGGGAAGGGCGTGGTCACGCCGTTCTGCGCGAGCTTGCGGACGATGCCCTCGGGCAGGCCGAGGTCCGCGAAGGTGATCTCGGGCGCCTCGCGGCTCTCGGACACCTCGTGGACCTCGGGGGCGTCGTCGGCGTTCTCGGGCACGACGGCGTGATCGGTGGAAATGGACATGCGAATGCGAAACCTTCCGGAGTCTCGTCGGCACGCGCCCGTCAACTCCGTGATTTCGCGCCACGACCGCCTCGATGCGGTCCGCCACGGCAAAGGAGAGTACGCGCCACACGGCGCGCTCTGCATGGGCGCCGGGCAAATGGGATCAAACGATCTACCACCATACGCACCCTGCACCCCCGAACGCAAACCGGCGGCGCGGCGCAGCCCGATCCGCGGTACGGCCCGACCACGGCACAACCCGGTCCGCCACACGGCGCAGCCGAAGCGGTGGCGGGGCGTCCGTGGGTCAGCCACTCGCCCGCTGCGGCCGCCGGCCCGGCTTGTGCGGGCGGTCCCGCTGCTCCGGCTGCGACCCCGTGCCGTCGTGCTCCGAGGGCGACGGCTCGGCCGTCGGCGGATCCGACGGGGCCGGCGGAGCGGGCGACGAGGCCGGCGGCTGCTCGGGCTCGGCGGACGTCTGCGGGGGCGCCGGCACCGCCTCGGCCGGCGTCGTCCCGCCCGCCTTCGGCGGTGTCCCGCCACTGCCCGGCGCAGCCGACGCACCGTCCCCGGCCGACGGCGAGGCCGAGGCCGACGGCGACGCGCCGTGCTTCCCCTTCGCCCCGTGGCTCCGCTTGCCGTCCCCGCCGCCACCGGCGTGACCCGCGTCACCGCCGTACACCGCGTCCTCACCGCCCGGGGCCCGGCCGCCCCGCTGTCCGGCGGAGTGCGACGGCCCGGCCGCGCCGCCGGAGTCCTCCCCCACACTCATGCAGCCCGCGGCGGCGGTGACGGCGGTGACCACGGCGGCGAGACGGACGGACAGGTACAAGGGGCGCACGGGCAGCCACCTCCGGGAGGAAGAAGTCGCCGTGCCCAACTCCGTTCACCCGCGCGAGGACACGCGACCGGTCCCGGCGGGGATCAGCCGTAGCCCAGCGCGTGCAGACGCTCGTCGTCGATCCCGAAGTGGTGGGCGATCTCGTGAACCACCGTCACCTCCGTCTCCACGACCACGTCCTCCCGTGTCTCGCACATGCGCAGCGTCGGCCCGCGGTAGATCGTGATCCGGTCGGGCAGCACCCCCGCGTACCACTCGCCGCGCTCCGTCAGCGGGGTCCCCTCGTACAGCCCGAGCAGATCGGGATCGTCGGCGGGCGGCTCGTCCTCGACGAACACCGCGACGTTGTCCATCAGCCGCATCAGCTCCGGCGGAATCCGGTCGAGGGCCTCGGCCACCAGTTCCTCGAACTCCTCGCGCGTCATCTCCAGCACACGGTCATTGTCCGGCACCGCCCGCGCGACCATGCCCCGCGCGGGCATATCGGGTGTCGGGCATGGGCATACGCGCCCAATGTCCCGCGTCCCCGCCGCAGACCCGAACCGCCCGCACCCCCTCCGCGGCATACGGAGGGCGGTGCACGCCGTCTCCCTCCGCGGCATACGCAGGGCGGTGCACGCCGTCGCCCTCCGCCGACGATCGCCCCGCCCGCGCCCGGACCTCTCGCCGGCGCAGGAGCCGCGCCCCTGGGCGCGCGCCGCCGGACTGGTGGCCGTCGTCCTGGCCGGTGCCTGGCTGGGGCTGCTCGTCGTCGGCAACGTACGGGCCCCGGTCGGCCCGATGAACACCACGATGGCCCTGCGCCCGTCCCTGAGCGGTGGCACGAAGATCAACGTCTCGCCCCTCGGCTCCCTGGAGCTGGACAGCCATGTCGCCCCGGTCCGCCTCGACGTGAACGTCGACCAGCTCGACCCGGTCCGCTCCCAGGCCCTGGTCGACCACCCGGAACGCATATCCGGCCTCCAGGACGAGGTGGCGCACGACGTCGAGCACGGCACCCTCGACCTGGCCGTGCGGTCCTGCGTGGCCGTCGTCTCCGGCGCCACCGCGCTCGGCCTGGCGGTCTACCGTCGCCCGCGCCGCGCCCTGGCGGCCGGCGGCCTGGCCCTGACCCTGCTCGCCGCGTCCGGCGCGACGGCGTACGCCACCTGGAACCCCAACTCGGTGCTGGAGCCGAAGTTCTCCGGGCTGCTGTCCTCGGCGCCCACCGTGGTCGGCAACGCGCGCAGCATCGTCACGGAGTTCGACGTCTACCAGAAGGAGCTGGCGCGCCTGGTGACGAACGTGACCAAGCTCTACGACGTCACCTCCACGCTCCCCGCCTACCAGCCGGACCCGACGACGATCCGGGTCCTGCACGTCTCCGACATCCACCTCAACCCGGCGAGCTGGAAGATCATCGCCTCGCTGGTGGAGCAGTACAAGGTGGACGTGATCGTCGACTCCGGCGACACGATGGACCACGGCACCGCGGCGGAGAACGGCTTCCTGGACCCGATCAAGGACCTGGGCGTCCCGTATGTCTGGGTGCGCGGCAACCACGACTCGAAGGTCACCCAGCGCTACCTGGAGCGGATGAAGAACGTGCACGTCCTGGACGACGGCCGCGCCGAGACCGTCGCCGGTCTGCGCTTCGCCGGGATCGGCGACCCCCAGTTCACCCCCGACCGCTCCGGCGCACCGGGCGCCGACGCCTCGGAGGAGCTGGCCGGTGCCCGGCTGGCCTCGGCCCTGCGCGACCAGCGGGCCGAGGGCACCCCGGTCGACATCGCCATCGCCCACGAGCCGTCCGCGGCGCGTGAGACGGACGGCACCGTGCCGCTGGTGCTGTGCGGCCACCTCCACCACCAGGGGACGGAGATCCTCCCGTACGGCACGCGGCTGCGCATGGAGGGGTCCACGGGCGGCAGCGGGCTGCGCGCGGTCGAGGGGAGGTACCCGGCCCCGATCGAGGCGTCGATCCTCTACGTCGACCGGGACAGCCGCCGCCTCCAGGCCTGGGACGCGATCAGGCTGGGCGGCCTGGGCCAGACGACGGCCGAGGTCAGCCGCCACCTGCCCGAGGAGAACAGGCCGGGCGCCACCCCCTCCCCGACCGCGCCCTCCCTCTCCACGGCCTCCCCGGCCCCTCCGTCCGCGCCGTCCCCCTCCCGCTCGTAAACGGTTTTGGCGATACCCCCGGCCATCCCCTATGCTTTTCACGTCCCCGACGCGCTGAGAAGCGCCCAGGCGGGCCGATAGCCCTCATCGTCTAGCGGCCTAGGACGCCGCCCTTTCAAGGCGGTAGCACGGGTTCGAATCCCGTTGGGGGCACGCAGTACGGTGTGCGACACTTACGTTCGTCGGTTCGCACGCAAGCATGGTCCTGTGGAGCAGTTTGGAGTGCTCGCCACCCTGTCAAGGTGGAGGCCGCGGGTTCAAATCCCGTCAGGACCGCTGAGGTTTCGCAAGGAACCTCGTGGCTGGGTAGCTCAGTTGGTACGAGCGATCGCCTGAAAAGCGATAGGTCGCCGGTTCGACCCCGGCCCCAGCCACAAGAGAAGGATCCCGCCCGATGGGCGGGATCCTTTTTCGTTCCCGAGCCCGGTGACACCACCCGGTGACACCACCCGAGGACGTACGCGCACACCGGACTCGTACACCGGACTCGCCCTCCGGCAGGCCGCACCCCCGGGCCCGCCACGCGCCCCCGGCAGGCCGCGGCAAAAGCGTTCGCCAGGATTTTCTCGGGGATGAGATCCTGGGTCCCGTATGTCTACGCATCCCGCCCCCGCCCTCGGCGCCCTCGCCTCCCGCCTGAACGAGTTGTCGCTGCGTGACGCGCACCGGCTCGGCCGCAGGCTCGAAGGCGCGCGCAAGATCCGCAAGCCGGAGGCGCGTGCCGCCGTCCTCGCCGAGATCGAGGGCGAGGTCGGGACGGCCGAGGAGCGCATGTCCGCCCGGCGTTCCCGGGTGCCGGCGGTCAGCTATCCCGAGCAACTGCCGGTCAGCCAGAAGAAGGACGAGATCGCCGACGCGATCCGCGCCCACCAGGTCGTCATCGTCGCCGGTGAGACCGGGTCCGGGAAGACCACGCAGATCCCGAAGATCTGCATGGAGCTCGGCCGGGGTGTGCGCGGCATGATCGGCCACACCCAGCCCCGCCGTATCGCCGCCCGCACCGTCGCCGAGCGCGTGGCCGAGGAGCTCGAAACGCCGCTGGGTGAGGCCGTCGGCTGGAAGGTGCGCTTCACCGACCAGGTGGACCCCGACGCCACGTTCGTGAAGCTGATGACCGACGGCATCCTGCTCGCCGAGATCCAGACCGACCGCGAGCTGCGCGCCTACGACACGATCATCATCGACGAGGCCCACGAGCGGTCGCTCAACATCGACTTCCTGCTGGGCTATCTGGCACAGCTGCTGCCGAAGCGGCCGGACCTGAAGGTCGTCATCACCTCGGCCACGATCGACCCCGAGCGCTTCTCCCGGCACTTCGGCGACGCGCCGATCGTCGAGGTCAGCGGGCGGACGTATCCCGTGGAGGTGCGCTACCGGCCGCTCCTGGAGGAGGACTCCGAGGACGCCGACCGGGATCAGATCACCGCGATCACGGATGCCGTCGAGGAGCTGATGGCCGAGGGGGCGGGGGACATCCTCGTCTTCCTCTCCGGGGAGCGGGAGATCCGGGACACCGCCGACGCACTGCTCAAGAAGAAGTACAGGTCCACCGAGGTGCTGCCGCTGTACGCGCGGCTGTCGCACGCCGAGCAGCACCGGGTCTTCCAGCCGCACACCGGCCGCAGGATCGTCCTGGCGACCAACGTCGCCGAGACCTCGCTGACCGTCCCCGGCATCAAGTACGTCATCGATCCCGGCTTCGCCCGGATCTCCCGCTACAGCCACCGCACCAAGGTGCAGCGGCTGCCGATCGAGCCGGTCTCGCAGGCCAGCGCCAACCAGCGCAAGGGCCGCTGCGGGCGTACGTCCGACGGCATCTGCATCCGGCTCTTCAGCGAGGACGACTTCCTCACCCGCCCGGAGTTCACGGACGCGGAGATCCTGCGCACCAACCTCGCCTCCGTCATCCTCCAGATGACCGCGGCGGGCCTCGGCGACATCGAGAAGTTCCCGTTCATCGACCCGCCGGACCACCGCAACATCCGTGACGGCGTGCAGCTGCTCCAGGAGCTGGGCGCGCTGGACCCGGCGCAGAAGGACCCCCGCAAACGGCTCACGCAGACCGGCCGCAAGCTCGCCCAGCTGCCGGTCGACCCGCGCCTGGCCCGCATGGTGCTGGAGGCCGACCGCAACGGCTGCGTCCGCGAGGTCATGGTGATCGCGGCCGCGCTGTCCATCCAGGACCCGCGCGAGCGTCCCGCCGACAAGCAGACCCAGGCCGACCAGCAGCACGCCCGCTTCCGGGACGAGACCAGCGACTTCCTCGCCTTCCTCAACCTGTGGCGCTACGTCCGCGAGCAGCAGAAGGAGCGGGGCTCCTCCTCGTTCCGGCGCATGTGCAAGCAGGAGTTCCTCAACTTCCTGCGCATCCGCGAGTGGCAGGACATCTACAGCCAGCTGCGCACGGTCGCCAAGCAGATGGGCATCCACCTCGACGAGCAGGACGCGCCCGCCGACCGGATCCACGTCTCGCTGCTGGCCGGTCTGCTCTCGCACATCGGCATGAAGGACGTGAAGGAGTCCAAGGACTCCGGGCCCGGCGCGCGCAAGGACGGCGGCCGGGGCGAGTACCTGGGCGCCCGCAACGCCAAGTTCGCGATCTTCCCCGGCTCGGCGCTGTTCAGGAAGCCGCCGCGCTTCGTGATGTCCGCCGAGCTCGTCGAGACCTCCCGCCTGTGGGCCCGCGTCAACGCGAGGATCGAGCCGGAGTGGGTCGAACCGCTCGCCGGGCACCTGCTGAAGCGGACGTACAGCGAACCGCACTGGGAGAAGGACCAGGCGGCGGTGATGGCGTACGAGAAGGTCACGCTGTACGGCGTTCCGATCGTCGCCCAGCGGAAGGTGAACTACGGGCGGATCGACGCGGCGCTCAGCCGGGAGCTGTTCATCCGCAACGCGCTCGTCGAGGGCGACTGGCGCACGCACCACAAGTTCTTCGCCGACAACCGCAAGCTCCTCAGCGAGGTGGAGGAGCTGGAGCACCGGGCCCGGCGGCGGGACATCGTCGTCGACGACGAGACGCTGTTCGACTTCTACGACCGGCGGGTGCCCGAACACGTCGTCTCCGGGGCGCACTTCGACTCCTGGTGGAAGCACAAGCGGCACGAGCAGCCGGACTTCCTGGACTTCGAGCGGGAGATGCTCATCCGGGAGTCGGCGGAGGCGGTCACCAAGGCCGACTATCCGGACTCCTGGCGGCAGGGGAACCTCACGTTCCGGGTGACGTACCAGTTCGAGCCGGGCGCGGACGCGGACGGCGTGACCGTCCACATCCCGTTGCAGGTGCTGAACCAGGTCACGGACGAGGGCTTCGACTGGCAGATCCCGGGGCTGCGCGAGGAGGTCGTCACCGAGCTGATCCGCTCCCTGCCCAAGCCCGTCCGCCGCAACTACGTGCCGGCGCCGAACTACGCGAAGGCGTTCCTGGACAGGGCGGTGCCGTTGCAGGAGCCGCTGACCACCACCATGGCGCGCGAACTGAAGCGCATGGTCGGGGTGCCCTTCGAGGCCGAGGACTTCGACTGGTCCAGGGTCCCCGACCACCTGAAGATCACCTTCCGGATCGTCGACGAGCGGCGCCGCCAGCTGGCCGAGGACGAGGACCTCGAGGCCCTGAAGCTGAAGC
Source organism: Streptomyces cyslabdanicus (assembly GCF_052663305.1). NCBI lineage: Bacteria > Bacillati > Actinomycetota > Actinomycetes > Kitasatosporales > Streptomycetaceae > Streptomyces > Streptomyces cyslabdanicus. The sequence continues at coordinate 96,775 of NZ_JBQRUW010000008.1, read as the reverse complement.
TGAGGCCGAAGGCGCGCAAGGCGCTGTCCCAGGCCGCCGCGGCGACCGCGGAGCGGCAGGGCGGGGAGTCCCTGGAGCGCAAGGGTCTGACCGACTGGTCCATCGGCACGCTGACCCCCGTCTTCGAGACGCGTCGGGCCGGCCAGCCGGTGAAGGCCTACCCGGCGCTCGTCGACGACGGCGACACCGTGTCCGTACGGCTCTTCGACACCGAGGCCGAGCAGGCCGAGGCCATGTGGCGGGGCACGCGGCGGCTGATCCTGCGCAACATCCCGGTCAACCCCGCGAAGTTCGCGTCCGAAAAGCTGAGCAACCCGCAGAAGCTCGCCCTGTCGGCGAACCCGCACGGCTCGATCCAGGCGCTGTTCGACGACTGCGCGACGGCGGCGGCGGACCGGTTGATCGCGGACTTCGGCGGGCCGGTCTGGGACGAGGAGTCGTACCGGAAGCTGTACGACAAGGTGCGGGCCGAGATCGTGGACGTGACCGTGCGGACGGTGGGCCAGGTGCAGCAGGTGCTGGCCGCCTGGCAGGCCTGTGAGCGCCGCCTGAAGGCCGTACGCAGCCCCGCGCTGCTGCCGAACCTGGCGGACCTGCGGGCGCAGCTGGACGGCCTGGTGAAGCCCGGCTTCGTCACGGCGTCCGGGGTGCGCCGCCTGCCGGATCTGATGCGCTACCTGGTGGCCGCCGACCGCCGGCTCCAGCAGATGCCGACGAACGTCCAGCGGGACACCACGCGTATGGAGAAGGTCCACGAGATGCAGGACGAGTACGCGTGGCTGCTCGAGCAGATGCCGCGGGGCCGGCCGGTCCCCTCCTCGGTCCTGGACATCCGCTGGATGGTCGAGGAGCTCCGGGTGAGCTACTTCGCGCACGCGCTGGGCACGGCGTACCCGGTCTCCGACAAGCGGATCGTGAAGGCGATCGACGCGGCCGCCCCGTGACGGTGCGCGCACCCTGCGTGAGTTCGACCCGACGGCCCCGCTCCTGTACAGTCTCATCTCGCAGCGCACCGCACGAATGGCGCCGCGAAACCAGGTCCTGTGGAGCAGCTTGGAGTGCTCGCCACCCTGTCAAGGTGGAGGCCGCGGGTTCAAATCCCGTCAGGACCGCATTGTCGAGAGGGTCCGTGTCCCCCAGGGGGCGCGGGCCCTCTTCCCGTGTACGCACACCGTCGGCTCCGTTCGCGCCGCCCGCGCCGCGCCGTCCATTCCGGAAGGGCGAAGGGGCCGGCGTCGGCCAGTGGCGCGCCGTCGCGTCTTGACGGCGTCACATTCCCTCGGTACCCAGGGAGCAGGCTCCGCTCCCCCGCGGTTCACCGGAGGTGGCGTATGACGGCATCGGCCAGGCACGAGACGCGGGCGCTGCTCCGCGCACATCTCGCGGCCGCCTCGTCGTACCGCCATCTCACCCGCCGCTGCGCCGTCTGCCGCCGTCTGCTGCGGCTGGCGATGGACGGCGCCCCACTGACGGCCTCCGGCGCCCCGGAGGAGGCGGTGAGGGACGACAACCCCTCGACGGCGTGAGCGGCGCCGCGGCGCCCCTCGTGTCCCGAACTCCCTTGCAGGCGTGGGGCGATGGAACCGGAGCCTCCATTAGCGCAGAGACACGGCCGGTAACAAGCGCCTCGGTATGTGACGGGTGTCACCGAATGAGTTTCTGAAAGTGCGGTACTTACACCCGTCCTACACAGGGTCAATTTAATATGTGCAATTGCACTGCCCTGTGTGCTGCTCCACCGATGATCCGCCGAGCCTCCCCAGACTCCGACAGGCCCGCTCACAGAGCCACCCCGAGGGCCCCGGAAGACGCACAAAAAAGATCGCGCTGGACTCGGCGGAGTCCAGCGCGATCGACGACGCACCCTTGTTCACTTGCCTGCGGAGCTCTGACGGCTTGGGCGTGGGGTCTGTTGGGGCAGTCCCCGCGTCGCTTGGAGCTGCGGGTCCGGACGCCTCGGCCAGTTGGGGGACCAGCCGGTTCGTCCGACTATTCGGTTGTTCAGGCCTCGCTGCGCTGCTGCGGAATGCCCGCGAGCAGTGCGCGGACCTCGGCCTCGCGGTAGCGGCGGTGCCCGCCGAGCGTGCGGATCGACGTGAGCTTGCCGGCCTTCGCCCAGCGCGTGACCGTCTTGGGGTCGACGCGGAACATGGTGGCGACCTCAGCCGGGGTCAGCAGCGGCTCGGCATCAGGGGTGCGAGCGGTCATGAGCGGCCTCCTCGGGAGAACCGAACCTTCTCGGTTCTTTCCTCTAAATTCTGCACCTTGACCCGCGTTGCCCGAAATGGCGGACGCGAGTCGAGTCGGTTATAGGACGAACGGCTTGTCCTCGGCACTACAACTACACCATCTGTCCAGCCGCGTCGGCCAAACCGATGGAATTGCCCTCCCAGGTGTTCATCAGCGACGGAAGCCGATGGACCATGTCATAGCGGACAGTCACGCCCCTGTGACGATCAGTCACAGCGCGATCAGGAGTCACCAGACCCCCCAAAGAGTGCAATACGGTAATTCCGCCCATAGTTGAGCACAGGTGGACGGATGGAGCCCTCCCCGGACTCCTTGTCCTATTTTGGCACGAGGGGTGGCAAGCGGCGCAAGGGTCGGGTAAGTGCCGTCCGTCACCCTTGACGCAATCGCCCGGATCGGGACCTACATCCCGTCAGCTCCCGGAAACGCCCCCGACGGCACGTCGTTCACGCCCCGTTCATCCGTGATCCACGTCACCCCGGCACGAGGCCCTGGCGGAGCGTCAGTTCGCGGAGCGCCGGTCGCGCACCGCCCGCCAGCGCTCCACGAGCCGCCCGTACGCCGCCCCCGCGGCCGCCCCGTCGCCCTGGCGCAGCGCCTCGATCCCCTCGGCCACGTCGGCGGCGGAGTGGTCGCCCTCCAGCTCACCGGCCGGCAGCGCGTGCACCAGGCCGCCGTAGTCCAACTCCACCAACGAGCGCGGATGGAACTCCTCCAGCCAGCGTCCGACGTCCACCAGTCCGTCGATCAGCGGCCCCTCGTCGATGGCGTCCTTCAGCGCCCGCAGGCCGCGCGCCACCCGCCGCCGCGCCTGCACCATCGGCGTCCGGTAGCGCAGCACCGGCAGGTCGTCCCCGAAGCCGCCGGGATCCCCGCTGTCCCCCGAGCCCTTGACGTACTCCCGTTCCTCGTCGGAGACCAGCACGAACCAGTTCAGCGGCACCTGCCAGGTCGCGGTGCGGATCCAGGGGCGGGCGTCGGGGTTGTCGGCCAGCCAGCGCTCGTAGTCCTGGGCGGCCTGGCGGCGCACCAGCGGCGGCAGCACCGCGTCCAGCACGACGGCCGGAAAGTCCTCGGCGAGATCGCCCAGGGCCTGCCAGCCGCGCAGCCGGGTGCGCCAGGGGCAGACGCAGACCACCCCGTCGACGTCGAGCACGAACGCGTCCGGGCTCTCGTGTACCGGCACCGGCACCGGCGGGGTGGGCAGCAGGTCGGCCAGCGAGCGGCGCAGTTCGTCCTGGCAGGAGGGGCGGTCGGGGCGGCGGGCATAGCGCGCCCAGTGGCTGCGCTCCGGCTCCGGGAAGGCGGCCAGCGGTTCGTAGACGCGCAAGTAGGTCGCGTACGGGACGACCACGGAGGACACCTTGGGCACGCCTGCTCCCTCCCCACCGAACCGGACCCGAAACCCGCACGGGCCGCACCCGGCTGGACGGAAAACCACTGCAAATCGTCCCACGCCCGGGTGGCGGTGTACTCCGGGGGAGGGTGATCGCCACCACCGCGGCCATGGAGAGCGGGGTCAGGGTCTAATCTCCTGCTGAGCGGCCCACCGGCCGCCGCCCACCACCCCTCCTTCCGCCCTCGCCACCACAACGCGCGGGGACCTCGGAGGGCCAGTCCCCGCTCGCCGCTACTTACCCGGGAGTCACCACCGTGACCGACGTGACCAACGGCGTCCTGCACACCCTGTTCCACTCGGAGCAGGGGGGTCATGAGCAGGTCGTGCTCTGTCAGGATCGCGCCAGCGGCCTCAAGGCCGTCATCGCCATCCACTCCACCGCCCTGGGCCCCGCGCTCGGCGGTACACGTTTCTACCCGTACGCGACCGAGGAGCAGGCCGTCGCCGACGCGCTGAACCTCGCCCGCGGCATGTCGTACAAGAACGCCATGGCCGGCCTCGCCCTCGGCGGCGGCAAGGCTGTGATCATCGGTGACCCGGAGAAGATCAAGACCGAGGAACTGCTGCTCGCCTACGGGCGGTTCGTCGCCTCGCTCGGCGGGCGCTACGTCACCGCGTGCGACGTCGGCACGTACGTGGCCGACATGGACGTGGTGGCGCGCGAGTGCCGCTGGACGACCGGCCGCTCGCCCGAGAACGGCGGCGCGGGCGACTCCTCGGTCCTGACCGCCTTCGGCGTCTACCAGGGCATGCGTGCCTCCGCCCAGCACCTGTGGGGCGACCCGTCGCTGCGCGACCGCAAGGTCGGCGTCGCGGGCGTCGGCAAGGTCGGGTACTACCTCGTGGAGCACCTGGTCAAGGAGGGCGCCCAGGTCGTGATCACGGACGTGCGGCCGGACGCCGTACGGCGTGTCACCGACCAGTACCCCACCGTGGCGGTGGCCGCCGACACCGACGCGCTGATCCGGACCGAGGGGCTGGACGTCTACGCCCCCTGCGCGCTCGGCGGTGCCCTGAACGACGACACCGTGCCGGTGCTGACCGCCAAGGTGGTGTGCGGCGCGGCCAACAACCAGCTCGCCCACCCGGGCGTCGAGAAGGATCTGGCCGACCGCTCGATCCTCTACACGCCGGACTACGTGGTGAACGCCGGCGGCGTCATCCAGGTCGCCGACGAGCTGGACGGCTTCGACTTCGACCGGTGCAAGGCGAAGGCGTCGGAGATCTTCGACACCACGCTCGCCATATTCGCACGTGCGAAGGAGGACGGGATTCCGCCGGCCGCCGCGGCCGACCGGATCGCCGAGCAGCGGATGGCGGACGCCAGGGCCGCCAGGGACGCACGGCCCGCCCGCTGACGCACGGCGGACGTCCCGCCTCCGCGCGGTACCTGCCGGTGGACAGTTGGAGAGAACTCTCACTTCCACCGGCGGGTCGTCTGCGGATAAGTGGTTAAAATCGCCACTGACCAGCAAGGACAGGTTTCCTTGACGGTCCTGTGCACACGCGCGTCCGGTGGGCGACGTACCGTATGGGCGTGGGCTCAGGTACCGTGGAAGCCCTACGGACCGGTCTCTCCATGGAGAGCCCGTTCCGGATCATGAACGCGTGTCAGACTCTGGGGCCGTTGAGCCCCGTCGTTGAGGGGGTCGAGCCATGGGGCGCGGCCGGGCCAAGGCCAAGCAGACGAAGGTCGCCCGCCAGCTGAAGTACAACAGCGGTGGGACGGACCTCTCACGCCTGGCTGAGGAGCTGGGCGCATCGACATCGAATCAGTCACCGAACGGCGACCGCTTCGAGGACGATGAGCACGAGGACGACCCGTACGCACGGTACGCCGATGTGTACGAGGACGACGAGGACGAGGACGAGGACGACAACTCCTCGCGGCAACACCGTCGCGGCGCATAACGCCCGCGGCGGCTCAGCCGTATCCAGCGTGCCGTAGGCATCGCATCGCACCCGGTCCGGGGCTCATGCACCGGACCGGGTTTCGTACGCCCGCCGACGCCCACCGGGCGCCGGCGGCCGAAGCGTGCCGGTCACGGGTGTGGTTCACGCGTGGTCTCCCACCAGGGCGGCGCCCGTGGTGTGCTCGCCGCGGTCGGTGATCTCGCCGGCCACCCAGGCGTCGACCCCGCGGTCGGCCAGGGTGGCGAGGGCCACGTCGACCGACTCCTGGGGCACGATCGCGATCATGCCCACGCCGATGTTGAGGGTCTTCTCCAGCTCCAGCCGCTCGACGTCGCCGGTCCTGGCGACCAGGTCGAAGACGGGGGCCGGGGTCCAGGTGGCGCGGTCGACCACGGCGTGCAGACCGTCCGGGATCACCCGGGCCAGGTTGGCGGCGAGCCCGCCGCCGGTGACATGGCTGAAGGCGTGCACCTCGGTGGTGCGGATCAGCGCCAGGCAGTCCAGCGAGTAGATCCTGGTCGGCTCCAGCAGCTCCTCGCCGAGGGTGCGGCCGAGGTCCTCGACATGCGCCTCCAGGGACAGCCCGCCGCGGTCCAGCAGCACATGCCTGACCAGGGAGTACCCGTTGGAGTGAAGCCCGGAGGACGCCATGGCGATCACCGCGTCACCCGTACGGATGCGATCCGGACCGAGCAGCCGGTCCGCCTCCACGACGCCCGTGCCCGCGCCGGCGACGTCGAAGTCGTCCGCGCCGAGCAGTCCCGGGTGTTCCGCGGTCTCGCCGCCGACCAGCGCGCAGCCGGCCAGGACGCAGCCCTCGGCGATGCCCTTGACGATGGCGGCGACCCGCTCGGGGTGGACCTTGCCGACGCAGATGTAGTCGGTCATGAACAGCGGCTCGGCACCGCACACCACGATGTCGTCCATGACCATGGCGACCAGGTCGTGGCCGATGGTGTCGTACACGCCGAGCCGACGGGCGATGTCGACCTTGGTGCCGACGCCGTCCGTGGCGGAGGCCAGCAGCGGGCGCTCGTAGCGCTTGAGGGCGGAGGCGTCGAAGAGGCCGGCGAAGCCGCCGAGGCCGCCGAGCACCTCGGGGCGACGGGTCTTCTTCACCCATTCCTTCATGAGCTCGACGGCGCGGTCGCCCGCTTCGATATCGACGCCGGCGCTCGCGTAGCTGGCGCCAGTGGTCTCGGAAGACATGACCTTGGGAACCTTCGTGTCGTCGTGCGTGCTTACGGGCGGCGGATCGCGTCGGCCGCGGCCGTTCCGGCCGGGCCGGCGGCCAGCTCGGACTCCAGCAGCTGCTTGCCGAGCAGCTCCGGGTCGGGCAGCTCCATCGGGTACTCGCCGTCGAAGCAGGCGCGGCACAGGTTCGGCTTGGCGATGGTGGTCGCCTCGATCATGCCGTCGATGGAGATGTACGCCAGCGAGTCGGCGCCCAGCGAGGTGCCGATCTCGTCGACGCTCATGCCGTTGGCGATGAGCTCGGCCCGCGTGGCGAAGTCGATGCCGAAGAAGCAGGGCCACTTCACCGGCGGCGAGGAGATCCGGATGTGCACCTCGGCGGCACCGGCCTCGCGCAGCATCCGCACCAGGGCCCGCTGGGTGTTGCCGCGCACGATCGAGTCGTCGACGACCACCAGGCGCTTGCCCTTGATGACCTCCTTCAGCGGGTTCAGCTTCAGGCGGATGCCGATCTGCCGGATGGTCTGCGAAGGCTGGATGAAGGTGCGGCCCACATAGGCGTTCTTCACCAGACCGCTGCCGAAGGGGATGCCGGAGGCCTCCGCGTACCCGATCGCGGCGGGGGTGCCGGACTCCGGGGTCGCTATGACGAGGTCGGCCTCGACGGGGGCCTCCTTCGCCAGCCGGCGGCCCATCTCGACCCGGGAGAGGTAGACGTTCCGGCCGGCGATGTCGGTGTCAGGACGGGCCAGGTACACGTACTCGAAGACGCAGCCCTTGGGCTTCGCTTCCGCGAATCGGGAGGTGCGCAGACCGTTCTCGTCGATGGCGACGAACTCGCCGGGCTCGATCTCCCGGACGAAGCTGGCACCGGTGATGTCCAGTGCCGCGGTCTCCGAGGCGACGACCCAGCCGCGCTCCAGACGACCCAGAACCAGCGGGCGGATGCCCTGCGGGTCTCGGGCGGCGTAGAGGGTGTGCTCGTCCATGAACACGAGGCTGAAGGCGCCCTTGACCTGCGGCAGGACGGTGTGGGCCGCGTCCTCGATGGTCAGCGGCTTGCCGTCGGCGTCGACCTGGGCGGCCAGCAGGGCCGTGAGCAGGTCGGTGTCGTTGGTGGCCGCGACGCGGGTGGAGCGCCCGTTGTCGTCCTTCGGCAGCTCGGCCACCATCTCGGCGAGCCGGGCGGTGTTGACCAGGTTCCCGTTGTGGCCGAGAGCGATCGATCCGCGCGCGGTGGCGCGGAACGTCGGCTGGGCGTTCTCCCACACGGAGGCGCCGGTAGTCGAGTAGCGGGCGTGTCCGACCGCGATATGACCTTGGAGGGAGCCGAGCGAGGTCTCGTCGAAGACCTGGGAGACCAGGCCCATGTCCTTGAAGACGAGGATCTGGGAGCCGTTGCTGACCGCGATACCCGCGGATTCCTGGCCCCGATGCTGGAGGGCGTAGAGCCCGAAGTACGTGAGCTTTGCGACCTCTTCACCCGGAGCCCAGACACCGAAGACGCCGCACGCGTCCTGGGGGCCCTTCTCACCGGGGAGCAGGTCGTGGTTGAGTCGTCCGTCACCACGTGGCACGGCTCCGAGTGTAGGCGAGGTCGACCACTGGTCCGAATTGGGGGATGCCCGCCCGTCCGGGTCCGCTCTCGCGCCACTTCTCCCGCCCCGTCGCCGTTTTAGCAGGTCAGAGCGGTGAATCGATGATCCATCCGGTGCCGTCGGCGCCGTCGGGAGGGCGCGGCGGACTTTTCCGCGGGGGACATGAGTGAGGCGTCGCACATCATTCGGGCCGTGGACACCACGGGGAGCGGGTTCAGGCCAGGAGCGGCAGCAGCCCGCCGAGGTCGGCCCGCTCCCCGCTCGCGCTGACCGCGGCGGCCGCCACGGCGTCCTGCCAGGCCAGCCGGCCGGCGGCCAGCCGGACCCAGGTGAGCGGGTCGGTCTCGACGACGTTGGGCGGGGTGCCGCGGGTGTGCCGGGGGCCCTGCACGCACTGCACGACGGCGTACGGCGGGATGCGCACCTCGGTCGAGCCGCCGGGCGCCCGGGCGGCGAGCGTGTCGGCCAGCAGCCTCGTCGCGGTGGCCAGCGCCTGGCGGTCGTAGGGGATGTCCAGACCTGGCACGGCGGCGTTCAGGTCGTCGGTGTGGACGACGAGCTCCACCGTGCGGGTGACGACGTAGTCGGCCAGCGGCAGGGCGCCCGCGCTGGTGTCGAGCAGCCGGGTGCCGGGATGCCCGGCGAGAGCGGCCGTGAAGTCCCGTTCGGCGGCCTCGAGGTGGGCGACGGGGTCGGGGTTGCCCTCGGCGAGCTCGCGGGCGTGTGCCGCGATGGCCGGGGCGTCGGCGCCGATGGCCGACGGCCAGTCGTGCAGGGCACCGTCCTGCCGGGCCGGCTCGGGCCGGTCGAGCAGCCGGCCGACGGCCGACAGGGCCATGCCGACGTGGGCGACCAGATCCCGCACGGTCCAGTCGCCGAGCCGCGTGGGCAGCGCGAGCTGCTCGGGGGTCAGGCTGCGGACGGCGTCCCGCACATGACCGGACTGGGCCAGGACGGCGGCGCGGGTCCTGCCGGGGTCATAGGTCCGGGTGCGCTTCTTGGCCGGGGGCATGACGGCGAGCCTATGCCTTCACGGCGTAGCCGCTCAGGCCCTTTTCGACCAGCTCGAAGGCGCGCCGGACACGCTCGGGGGCGTCGGCAGCGACCTCCTCCGGGCTCTCGCCGTCGTCGATGCGGCGGTGGTTCTCCTCGACGACGGCGTTGCGGGCGGCACTGAGCATGGCGGCGGCGACGGTCGCGAGCATCACGTCGCCGGTTTCCTCGGCGAGGAGACCGGCCAGGTCCCGGGTGCCCTTCTGGGCGCCGAGGAAGGCGCGTTCCATCAGGGCCGGAGTCTGCACGACGAGCCTGCGCACCATGCGGGCGAACGGCTCGCTGTGCAGGCCGACCGACGGGTCGCGTGCCTCGACCAGTTCGAGGAGCTGCCGTCGTACGGCGTCGACGGCGCTCTCGCCCGGCCGGCGCTCGCGCACGGCCCTGGCCGCGTCGCCGAAGTGCTCCTCCATGGGACGGAAGACCAGGTCCTCCTTGGACCCGAAGTAGTTGAAGACGGTCATCTTCGACACGTCGGCGGCATCGGCGATCTGCTGCACGGACACGTCGTCGAAGCCCCGTTCGGTGAAGAGCTCGATCGCCGTGCGGTAGATCCTCATCGCCGTCTGCCGCTTCTTGCGCTCGCGCAGCCCCATCGCTTCCGCCATGAGATCACAGTACCAAGATGAAGTTTTGGCCGAGATGAAAGATGAGCCCGGATGAAATATTGACTGGGTACATTCCCGTGCGTCATGGTGAGATCCATGACCGAGACCCAGCGCAAAGTCGGCTTCCTCGTCTGCCTCGTCACCATCGTCCTGGCGCTGCTGGACCTGCAGATCGTCTCCGCGGCCACCGTCCCGATCGTCCGGGACCTCGACCCCGAACACGGCATCGACAAGATCCCGTGGCTGGTCAGCGCCTACGCGCTGACGTCGGCCGCGATGCTGCCGCTGTACGGCAAGCTGTGCGACGTCCTCGGTCCCAAGCGGGTCTTCACCGGCGCGATCGCCACCTTCCTGCTGGGCTCCGCGCTGTGCGGCGCGGCCCGGTCGATGGGCGAGCTGATCGTGGCCCGCGCGTTGCAGGGCCTGGGCGGCGGTGGGCTGATGAGCGTCACGATGGTGGTCATCGCCCACCTCAAGGGCCCCGGAGAGGACACGGCGCAGGGCGGCAACCTCGGCGGCATCGTCGCCGGCGGCGGCATGGCGGTCGGGCCCTGGATCGGCGGTCTGCTGGCCGACCACGCGAACTGGCGCTGGATCTTCTACGTCAACCTGCCGGTCGGCCTCGCGGTGCTCGTCGCCGCCGCCTTCGCCCTGAAGCTTCCCGAGCACCCTGTGCGCCGGCCGATCGACTACGCGGGCGCCGCGCTCGCGGCGGCCTTCTCCAGTGCGCTGCTGCTGGTGACGGACTGGGGCGGCAAGCGGTACCCATGGTCCTCCCCGGTCGTCCTGGGTCTCGCCCTGGCGGCGCTCGTGGCACTCGCCCTCTTCCTGTGGCGGCAGGTGCGGGCGCCCGAACCGGTGCTTCCGCTCTCCCTGTTCACGGTCCGTGAGCTGCGCCTGGGCTTCGCCGTCCAGGGCATCCTGGGCAGCGCGATGATGTGCGCCATCTACTACGTCCTGATCTACCTCCAGGTCGCGCGCGGCGTCTCCAGCTCCTCGGCCGGCCTCTACCTCGTACCGATGGCCGTCGGCCTGGCGGCCTCCGGCACACTGACCGGACCGCTCGGCGCTCGCGGCTGGTCGGCGCGCACCTTCACCATCAGCGGCACGGCCACCAGCGCCCTCGCCTTCGCACTGCTCGCCACGACGACAGGGCCGGACACCTCGCTGTGGCTGATCCGCGGCGAACTCCTGCTGGCCGGCGCCGGGTTCGGCCAACTCGTCGGCCAGCTGATCCTGCTGGTCCAGGGTGCCGCGCCGCGCGACCAGCTCGGTGTCGCCACCACAGGCATCCGCTTCTTCCAGACCCTCGGCAGCGCCCTGGGCACGGCAGTCTTCGGCGCCGTCCTGGCCCGCCTGTACGCCGCCCACGGCACCGGCGGCGACGTCAGCGCCCTGGCCCGGCTGACCGGCGCGGCCCACGCGGACGGCGTGCGCGCCTTCGTCGACGCCACGCGGGTGGTGTTCTGGGGCGGGGCCGCGCTGATGGCGATGGCCTCGCTGCTCGCCCTCCGTCTGCCCAGGACCCGCCCGGCCGCCCCCAGGACCCCGCCCCAGCAGGAGACGGTCCCGGCCTGACGGCGCCCCACCCCGGAGCACCGTGAGCAGGAGCACGGCGACACCGAGGCCCCGCCTGTCACGGCGGGGCCTCGGGCAGCGTGGGATGCGATCGGCCGCTACGCCAGCAGGGCCGGGATCGTTCCCTCGTGGGCCTCGCGCAGCTCGGCCAGGGTCAGCTCGAAGGTGCCCTGGACCTCGACCGTGTCACCGTCCACGACACCGATGCGGGTGGCGGGCAGGCCCCGCGCGCCGCACATGTCGGTGAAGCGGACCTCCTCGGAGCGCGGCACGGCGACGACCGCGCGGCCGGCCGACTCCGACAGGAGGAAGGTGAACGCGTCCAGGCCGTCGGGTACGACCAGGCGCGCGCCCTTGCCGCCCAGGAGGGCGGACTCCACGACCGCCTGGATCAGGCCGCCGTCGGACAGGTCGTGCGCGGAGTCGACCATGCCGTCGCGGGAGGCGGAGATCAGGATCTCGGCCAGCAGCCGCTCACGCTCCAGGTCGACCTTCGGGGGCAGGCCGCCGAGGTGGTCGTGGACCACCTGCGACCAGGCCGAGCCACCGAACTCCTCGCGGGTGTCGCCGAGGAGGTACAGCAGCTGGCCCTCCTCCTGGAAGGCGACCGGGGTGCGGCGGGCGACGTCGTCGATCACACCGAGGACGGCGACCACCGGGGTCGGGTGGATGGCGGCCTCGCCCGTCTGGTTGTAGAGCGAGACGTTGCCGCCGGTCACCGGGGTGCCCAGCTGCTTGCAGCCGTCCGCCAGACCGCGCACGGCCTGAGCGAACTGCCACATCACGGCCGGGTCCTCGGGCGAGCCGAAGTTCAGGCAGTCGGAGACCGCCAGCGGCTTCGCGCCCGTGGTGGCGACGTTGCGGTACGCCTCCGCCAGCGCGAGCTGCGCGCCCGTGTACGGGTCGAGCTTGGCGTAGCGGCCGTTTCCGTCCGTGGCGAGGGCGACGCCGAGGCCGGTCTCCTCGTCGATCCGGATCATGCCGGAGTCCTCGGGCATGGCCAGGACGGTGTTGCCCTGCACGAAGTGGTCGTACTGCTGGGTGATCCACTTCTTGGACGCCTGGTTCGGGGACGCCACGAGCTTCAGGACCTGCGCCTTCAGCTCCTCGGCGGTCCCCGGGCGCGGCAGCTTGTTCGCGTCGTCGGCCTGGAGGGCGTCCTGCCACGAGGGGCGCGCGTACGGGCGCTCGTAGACCGGGCCCTCGTGGGCGACCGTGCGCGGGTCGACGTCGACGATCTTGCCGCCGTGCCAGTAGATCTCCAGCCGGTCGCCGTCGGTCACCTCACCGATGACGGTGGCGATGACGTCCCACTTCTCGCAGATCTCCAGGAAGCGGTCGACCTTCTCCGGTTCGACGACCGCGCACATGCGCTCCTGCGACTCGCTCATGAGGATCTCCTCGGGCGAGAGCGTGGAGTCGCGCAGCGGGACGTCGTCCAGGACGACGCGCATGCCGCCGGAACCGTTGGAGGCCAGCTCGCTCGTCGCGCAGGACAGGCCGGCCGCGCCGAGGTCCTGGATGCCGACGACCAGCTTCTCGGCGAAGGCCTCCAGGGTGCACTCGATGAGCAGCTTCTCCTGGAAGGGGTCGCCGACCTGAACGGCCGGGCGCTTGCTCGGCTTCGCGTCGTCGAAGGTCTCACTCGCCAGGATCGACGCGCCGCCGATGCCGTCGCCGCCGGTGCGGGCGCCGTACAGGACGACCTTGTTGCCCGTGCCGGAGGCCTTGGCCAGGTGGATGTCCTCGTGCCGCATCACGCCGACGCAGCCCGCGTTGACCAGCGGGTTGCCCTGGTAGCAGGCGTCGAAGACGACCTCGCCGCCGATGTTGGGCAGACCCAGGCAGTTGCCGTAGCCGCCGATGCCCGCCACCACGCCGGGGAGCACCCGCTTGGTGTCGGGGTGGTCGGCCGCGCCGAAGCGCAGCGGGTCCACGACGGCGACCGGGCGGGCGCCCATCGCGATGATGTCGCGCACGATGCCGCCGACGCCGGTGGCCGCGCCCTGGTAGGGCTCAACGTAGGAGGGGTGGTTGTGCGACTCGACCTTGAAGGTGACCGCGTAGCCCTGCCCGACGTCCACCACACCGGCGTTCTCGCCGATGCCGACGAGGAGGGCGTCGCTCTCGGGGGCCTTCTCGCCGAACTGGCGCAGGTGCACCTTGGAGGACTTGTACGAGCAGTGCTCGGACCACATCACCGAGTACATGGCGAGCTCAGCGCCGGTCGGGCGGCGGCCGAGGATCTCCACGATCCGCTCGTACTCGTCCTTCTTCAGGCCCAGTTCGGCCCAGGGCAGCTCGACGTCGGGGGTCGCGGCCGCGTGCTCGACCGTGTCCAGAGGCGTCTTGCTCATGCGGTGACCAGCTTCTTGAGGATCGAGGTGAAGAAGGGCAGGCCGTCGGTACGCCCGGTACCGATCAGCGGCTCGGTGGCGTGCTCGGGGTGCGGCATGAGGCCCACGACGTTGCCCGCCTCGTTGGTGATGCCGGCGATGTCCCGGAGCGAGCCGTTGGGGTTGCCGTCCAGGTACCGGAAGGCGACGCGGCCCTCCGCCTCCAGCTGGTCCAGCGTGTAGGCGTCGGCCACGTACCGGCCGTCCATGTTCTTCAGCGGGATGCGGATCTCCTGGCCGGCGGTGTAGTCGCTGGTCCAGGCGGTCGACGCGTTCTCCACCCGCAGCTTCTGGTCGCGGCAGACGAAGTGGAGGTGGTCGTTGCCGAGCATCGCCCCCGGGAGGAGGTGGGCCTCGGTGAGGACCTGGAAGCCGTTGCAGATGCCGAGCACCGGCAGTCCGGCCCTCGCCTGCTCGATGACCGTCTCCATCACCGGCGAGAAGCGGGAGATGGCGCCGGCCCGCAGGTAGTCGCCGTAGGAGAAACCGCCGGGCAGGACGACCGCGTCGACCTGCTTGAGGTCCTTGTCCCGGTGCCAGAGAGCCACCGCTTCGGCGCCCGCGCGGCCGATCGCGCGCCGGGTGTCCCGGTCGTCGAGACTGCCCGGGAAAGTGACGACGCCAATACGAGCGGTCACTTCGCGGCCTCCGCGACTTCCGCCGCGTCCTCGACCTTGACGGTGAAGTCCTCGATCACGGTGTTCGCGAGGAAGGATTCGGCAAGATCGTGAATGCGGGCGAGCGCGGCCTCGTCGACGGGCCCGTCCACTTCCAGTTCGAATCGCTTTCCCTGACGGACGTCGGAGATGCCTTCGAAACCCAGCCGCGGCAGTGCGCGCTGCACCGCCTGGCCCTGGGGGTCGAGGATCTCCGGCTTGAGCATGACGTCGACTACGACGCGTGCCACTGGCACTCCCGGTGTGTGGTGCTGAGCAGGTCCCTTCAGACTACCCGCACAAAATTTCTACGCGAGTAGACTCGTAGGAATCTACGTGACGCCCGTCACGACCCCCACGCGTGCGGGCGGCCTTCGTGAAAAGTTCCGGGAAAGTTCGGCGTTCGGTGCCCGATCCGGTATTGCGCCGGGACACGCGGACAGATTTAGTCGGGCTTCCCCTTGCAATGCCCGGCACTGTACAAATGAATTGGCGGCAGCCGATACTTTTCCCGATAACAGGCAGACAGTGGCATCTCCTAACATCTCCGCACGTCATGACGGCATGGCGGAGCAGATGGACCGCAGAGGTGCCGCACGAAGGGACCGATATTCGTGGCGCAGCGTGTCGTGGTCACTCTCTTTGACGACATCGACGGCTCGGAAGCGGCGGAGACGATCGCCTTCGGACTGGACGGCAGGTTCTACGAGATCGACCTGAACCAAGCCAATGCCAAGAAACTGCGTAAGGCGCTCGCGCCGTACGTGGAAGCCGGCCGCAAGCGGTCGAAGTCGGGCAAGACGTACCGGCAGACGGAGGTCGCCCCCGACCCCGCCGCCGTCCGCGCCTGGGCGCAGGCCCACAAAATGGACGTGCCGGCCCGCGGACGCATCCCCAAGAAGGTCTACGAGGCGTTCAGCGCGGCCCAGTGACGGCCGCGCTCCCCACGCGCCCGGCCATGGCCCAGGGTCCGTCAGCGGGCCCTGGGGGCAACCGACTTGCGCACCCCCCCTGTTGATCAGCTAATGTCTGGAGCACGCCGAGGGGCGAAGCCGGAAGGCCGAGACCCACGGAGTCCATGCGGGTGTAGTTCAGTAGTAGAACATCCCCCTTCCAGGGGGAAGGCGCAGTGTGCAATTCCTGTCACCCGCTCTGCACCGCCGGTCCCGACCACTCCTGTGGATCAGGTAGGCTGGTGCTCGCGCCGATCGGTGGGAGCCGGTCGGAGGCAGTGCGGACGTAGCTCAGTTGGTAGAGCGCAACCTTGCCAAGGTTGAGGTCGCGAGTTCGAGCCTCGTCGTCCGCTCGGGAATGAGACCCCGGTCCATCGGATCGGGGTCTTTTCGTTGTCGCGGTATCCGTCGGGCCGCGGTATCCGTCCGACCTCGTTGTCCGCATGGCTCCGCGTTCTCCCCCCTTCTGACATTTGTCATGCCGGGTGATGACACCGCGCACTGCCGACGCGCCTTGGCCGCCGGGACGCTGGATCCATGGACACGGACGAGCATGTGATTGAGGTGACCGGCCTCCAGCGGGTCTACGAGGGCGGATTCGAGGCGGTGCGCGGTATCTCCTTCCACGTGGCCCGCGGGGAGATCTTCGCGCTGCTCGGCACCAACGGCGCCGGCAAGACCTCGACGGTCGAACTCCTGGAAGGCCTGGCGCCCCCGACCTCGGGGCGCGTACGGGTGCTCGGGCACGACCCGTGCGACGAGCGCGGGCTGGTACGGCCGCGTACCGGAGTGATGCTCCAGGAGGGCGGCTTCCCCTCCGAGCTGACCGTCGCCGAGACCGCCCGGATGTGGGCAGGCTGTGTCAGCGGGGCCCGCCCGCCCCGCGAGGCGCTGGCGCTGGTCGGTCTCGAGCGGCGCACGGACGTGCGGGTCAAGCAGCTGTCCGGCGGTGAACGGCGCCGCCTGGACCTGGCGCTCGCGCTGCTCGGCGAACCCGAGGTGCTGTTCCTGGACGAGCCGACCACCGGGCTGGACGCCGAAGCGCGCCAGAACACCTGGGAGTTGGTGCGGGCACTGCGGGACGGCGGGACGACCGTGCTGCTCACCACGCACTACCTGGAGGAGGCCGAAGGGCTCGCCGACCGGATCGCGATCCTGCACGAGGGGCGCATCGCCGCCGCCGGGACCCCGGCCGAGGTGACCGCCGCGCGGCCGTCCCGGATCTCCTTCGACCTGCCGACGGGATTCTTCCTGGGCGACCTGCCCCCGCTCGCCGAACTGGGCGTGTGCGATCACGAGGTGGACGGCCGCGCCGTACGGCTGCGCACCCGCGAACTCCAGCGGACCGCCACGGAACTGCTGCTGTGGGCCCGGCGGTCCGGGGTCGAACTGGGCCGGCTCGACGTGCGGTCGGCCTCGCTGGAGGAGGCCTTCCTGGGCATCGCGCGGGACGCCGCCGCGCCACGGACGAAGGAGTACGCCGCATGAGCGCCGCCGTCACCACCCCCGCCGGCCGGATGGCCGCGCTCGCGCGTGCCGAGCTGGTCCTGCTGGCCCGTAGCCGGAGCGCTCTGGTGGCGGGCGTGCTCCTGCCGCTGGTACTGCCCTTCAGCGTGCGGTCGGCGACCGCGCAGATGAACCTGGAGGACGCCGGTCTGACCATCGGGCTGGTCATCCTGCCCTCCGCGATCGGCTTCTCGCTGCTGTTCGCCGTGTACTCCACCCTGGTCAGCGTGTTCGTCGCCCGGCGCGAGCAACTGGTCCTCAAGCGGCTGCGCGCGGGCGAGCTGCGGGACACGGAGATCCTCGCCGGGGCCGCGCTGCCGGCCGTCGCCACCGGCCTCGTCCAGTGCCTGTTGCTGACCGGCGCGTGCACCGCGCTGCTCCACGTCCCGGCCCCGCGCGCGCCCCATCTCGCCGTCGCCGGGCTGCTGCTGGGCCTGCTGCTGAGTGTGCTGCTGGCGGCCGTCACCGCGGGCTTCACCCGGACCACCGAGAGCGCGCAGGTCACCTCGCTTCCGCTGCTGCTGGTCTCGATGGTGGGCTCCGGGCTGACCGTGCCGCTGGAGCTGCTGCCCGAGCGGCTGGCCCGGTGCTGCGACCTGCTGCCGCTGACCCCGGTGGTCACCCTGGTGCGCGGCGGCTGGACCGGAGACCTGAGCGCCTACGGCACCCTACGGGCCGTGGCCGTCGCGCTGGCCTGGATCGCGGTCGCGGTGTTTGCTGTACGGCGCCGGTTCCGCTGGGAGCCGAGGCGCTGAGAGGCGCGTGAGAGGTGGGGGGAGAGACCATGCGCGGGCCCGTGGGCTGGTGGCGCGGCAAGACCACGCCGGCGAAGGTCGAAACGTACACACGGTGGTCGTTCCACTCCTTCGCGCTGATCGAGGCCGCCCTGGGCGGGCTGCTGGTGCTGGGCCAGGTGGGTCCCCACCCGGCGGCCTGGCTGGCGGCGGCGGTCATCGGGCACGCCGCCGTCTGCGCGGTGACCGCGTCCCGGGCGCTCGACTGGACCCGCGGCCGACGTGAGCAGCCGCTGCGGCTGCTGTGGACGCTCGGCGCGGTCACCGCGGCCCTCGCGGTCCTCGCGCTCGGCGTGCACGCGCACGGCCGGGGCGAGAACGTGGACACCGCGGCGGGCATGGTCTTCGCCTGTGTGCTGATCTTCGGCGCCGGCACCATCGCCCTCGGAGTGCGCAACCGGCGCCGGGTGGCCGCGGTGGTGACGGGCTTCGCGACCGGTTCCGGCGTCGCCGCCTTCCCGCTGGGGATCCCGGGCCCCACCGCTCTGGCCAACACGGTCATGGTGCTGGTCGGGGGCGCGTTCCTCGCCTTCACCTCCGTCTTCTCCGTCTGGCTGCTGAACGCCGTCTACGCGCTCGACGAGGCCCGGGAGACCCGGGCCCGGCTCGCCGTCGCCGAGGAGCGGCTGCGGTTCGGACGGGACCTGCACGACGTGCTGGGGCGCAACCTCGCGGTGATCGCGCTGAAGGCGGAGCTGGCCGTGCAGCTGGGCCGGCGCGATCGGCCGGAGGCGGTGGAGCAGATGATCGAGGTGCAGCGGCTGGCCCAGGAGTCGCAGCGCGAGGTCCGTGCCGTGGTCCGCGGCTACCGGGAGGCCGACCTCGCCGCGGAACTCGCCGGCGCCCAGGGCGTCCTGGCGGCGGCCGGCATCGACTGCGCGGTCACCGGCTCACCGGGCCGTCTGCCCACGCCGGTGCAGTCCGCGCTCGGCTGGGTCGTCCGGGAGGCCGCCACCAACGTGCTCCGGCACGGAGACGCCCGGAGCTGCACCGTGTCCCTGCGCGTCGCCGACGGCCGGGCCGAGCTGACCGTCGAGAACGACGGGGTGCCCGCGTCCCCCGCCGGTGACCGGCCGGGCTCCGGACTGGCCGGTCTGCGGGAACGGCTGTCGGAGCTCGACGGCACCCTGCGGGCGGGTCCCGCGGGGCGCGGCCGGTTCAAGCTGACCGCCGAGGTGCCGCTGCCGCCGCCCGCCGCCGATCCCGAGACCGCCCGTCCGATGAGCGAGGCCACCCGATGACGACGTCCTGCGTACCCGTCCGGCTGCTGCTGGCCGACGACGAGCACCTGATCCGCGGCGCGCTCGCCGCCCTGCTCTCGCTGGAGGACGACCTGCTGGTCGTCGCGGAGGCGGCGAGCGGACCGGAGGCGCTGGCCATGGCGCGGGCGCACGTGCCCGACGTGGCCGTGCTGGATCTGCAGATGCCGGGCGCGGACGGTGTGAGGGTCGCCACATCCCTGCGGGCCGAACTGCCGGGCTGCCGGGTGCTGATCGTGACCAGCCACGGACGGCCCGGACATCTGAAACGGGCGCTTGCCGCGGGTGTGCGCGGATTCGTACCGAAGACCGTCAGCGCCCAGCGGCTCGCCGAGATCATCCGCACCGTGCATGCCGGAAACCGCTACGTCGACCCGGAGTTGGCCGCCGACGCGATCTCCGCGGGCGACTCCCCGCTGACCGCGCGGGAGGCCGAGGTGCTGGAGTTCGCCGCCGACGGGGCACCGGTCGCGGAGATCGCCGAGCGGGCCGCGCTGTCGCCGGGGACCGTACGGAACTACCTGTCGTCGGCCGCGACCAAACTGGGCGCGGAGAACCGACATGCGGCAGTACGGCTCGCACGGGAGCGAGGTTGGGTATAGTTGGCCTCGCGCCACGGCGCAATGCGGACGTAGCTCAGTTGGTAGAGCGCAACCTTGCCAAGGTTGAGGTCGCGAGTTCGAGCCTCGTCGTCCGCTCGGGAATCAGACCCCGGTCCATCGGACCGGGGTCTTTTCGTCTGCTCCGGCGCGCCGGCTACGACCAGCTCGTTCCCGTCAGCCGCTCGTACGCCTCCACGTACTTGGCCCGGGTGGCCTCCACGACCGGCTCCGGCAGCGGCGGCGGGGGCAGCTCGCTCCCGCGGTCCCAGCCGGACTCGGCGGACGTCAGCCAGTCACGGACGAACTGCTTGTCGTACGAGGGCTGCGCGCGGCCCGGCTGCCACTGGTCGGCCGGCCAGAAGCGGGAGGAGTCCGGGGTGAGGACCTCGTCGGCGAGGACGAGCATGTCCCCGTCGAAGCCGAACTCGAACTTGGTGTCGGCCAGGATGATGCCGCGGCCGCGGGCGATGTCCCGGGCCCGGCCGTAGACGGCGAGCGTCGCCTGGCGCAGCTGCGCGGCCGTCTCGGCGCCGACCTGGCGGGCCGCCTCCTCGTAGGAGACGTTCTCGTCGTGCTCGCCGACCTCGGCCTTGGTGGCCGGGGTGAAGATCGGGGCGGGCAGTTCGGAGCCGTCCACCAGGCCCTCGGGCAGGGCGAGTCCGCAGACCGTGCGGGTCCGCTCGTACTCGGCGAGGCCCGAACCGGTGAGGTAGCCGCGGGCCACGCACTCCACGGGGACCATCCGCAGGGACTTGCAGACCAGGGTGCGGCCCGCCCAGTCGGCGGGGGCGCCCTCGGGCACGTCGGTGGACAGGACGTGGTTCGGGGCGAGGTCCGCGAGCCGGTCGAACCACCACAGGGACAGCTGCGTGAGGATGCGGCCCTTGTCCGGGATCTCGGTCGGCAGCACCCAGTCGTAGGCGGACATGCGGTCACTGGCGACCATGACGAGGTCGCCCGCCTCGTTCTGGTACAGGTCGCGCACCTTGCCGGTGTGCAGATGCACCAGGCCCGGAACCTGGCTCGGCTCGGGCTTTTCGACGAATCCGGACACGGTTCCTCCCCGTGGTTCTGTCCAACTGGCTCGATTCTCCCGTATCGGACACGAGCCGGGGACAGGGGGTCAGTCCCGCTTGCAGATACGGTCCAGCAGGTTGGCCGTGGCGCGCTGGACACGGGCGTCGACGTGGCCGGGGCGGTCCAGGGCCGGAGACCAGGCGAACGTCCCGGAGGCGAAGACCAGGGCGCCGGAGGGCGCCCGGTACAGGGACGTCTCCTGGTGGCGCGTGGTGCCCTCGCCGTCCGTGTACGGGGAGTGGGCGAGCAGGATGCGGTCCTGGTACTCGGGGAGCTGGGTGCGCGGGAAGTAGCGGTCGGCCTCGCCCGCGACCAAGCCCGCGATCTCCTCACCCTCCTCGGCCCCGGTCGCCTCCCACAGCCAGTGGTCGGCGTTACGGACGATCAGCGGGTGCGGCTCGGGGACGCGGCCGGCGTACTGGATGCCGACCAGTTGCTGCTCGGGCCGGTCGATCTCCCGCCACAGCACCGGCCGGCCGGGGCCCTTGCGCTTGCGGCAGGTCAGCAGGCGGTCGGGGACGCCGGACGGGGAGGGGCCCAGTTCGACCTGCCAGTACATGGTGTTGGCCGAGAGGAAGACCAGGGACGTGCCGTGGTCACGGGCGAGTTCGACGGTGCGGCGCATGCCCGCCGACCAGTACTCGTCGTGGCCGGGGAAGAGCAGGCCGCGGTAGCGGGTGGGGTCGACTCGGCCGGCGTGCAGGTCACGGGCGTCGGCGTAGGCGAGGTCGTAGCCGTAGCGCTCGGCCCAGCGGATCACGTCATAGGCGTGGCCCACGTGCAGGGGCAGGCCCGCGCCCGCGTAGGGGCGGTCGAAGGAGATCGTGGTCGCGGCGTCGGCCTCGCCGAGCAGCCGGCCGTGCTCGTCCCAGGCGTGGTAGAGGCTCGCGCCGGTGTGGCCGTCCTCCGGGTAGAGGTTGTAGGCCTGCCAGGTGATGTCGGGCAGGAGCAGCAGCAGGTCCGCCGGGTGGTTGTCGCGGACGGTGAACGGGATGTGCGAGCGGTAGCCGTCGGCGGTGGTGAGCACGGCCACGTACGCGCCGACGCTCCAGTGGGAGGGGACCTGCAACCGCCAGGACAGCCACCAGTGGTGGCAGGAGACCGTGCGGTCGGCGGTCAGCGGCGGGGGCTGGACGATGCCGGACAGGCGCGGGCTGGTGGTGATCTTGGCGGCGCCGTCGCCGCCGTAGTGTCCGATGCGGTAGACGTCCACGCCGAACTGCTGGGGCGGGTCGACGGTGATGTGGAAGTCGATCGCCTGGCCGGGTGAGACGGCGCCGGTGGAGACGAAGCCCTTGATCTGCCGGTGGACGTCGTCGGCCGAGCGGGGGCCGCCGCCGGAGATGCGGGGGGCGGGGATGCGCGGGCCGCCGGACGTCGTCGGCGGGGACGGGTCGACGTACCAGGGGACGACGTGGCCGGTGTCGTCGAAGTACGTCTCGCTGCCGCGCAGCCAGGGGACAGGACCCAGGCCGAAGGGGTCCGACACGGCGTGCGCGAGAGCTCCCGACTCCCAGCGGCGAATCCGCTCCGATCCCATGCCCGATCCCCTCCCTCGTGCCCCCGTGGTCGGTCGTGCGGCGGTGCGGGGCCGGTGGTGGCCGCGGTGGCCGACCTGTCGGCATGTCCGGGTGTGGCTGTCGTATGTCGCACGCGCTTGCCATGTGCGCTATCGGTCCCAGCACATCACATAACGCGCGCGTGCTGTCACTATTCATCGCGAATTGGCCGAAAGTGGAATTCGGGGATCCGGTAGCGCGGCCGCCGGGTCGGTGGCGGCCCGGGTCAGACCAGCCGTACCGGCTTCTCCGGCCGTATGCCCGAGTCGACCAGCCAGGTCCGCAGCGGGACGGGATCGCCGTCCTCCACCAGGGCGAGGACCTTGGGGCCGAGGTCGGCCGCCCGCTCGCCGTTGATCAGGAGGGCGGGGCCGTCGAGCCAGTCGAGGCCCGGGGCGGCGTCGGCGGTGTCCATCGCGGCGCAGCACACCATCGCGGTGATGTGGTCGGCGAGGAGTTCGCGGCCGGTGCGCGGTGGTTCGAGGGGGAATTCCAGCGGGAAGAGCGGCACCGAGTCCTCGTTCCGCAGGAGGGCGCCGCCGGGCTGGTCGCCCCCCGTCGACGCCGTACGCGTCGGCGGCGCCGACGCCTCCTCGCGGGCCAGCTCGGCGCTGATGCTGGCCGCGAGTGCGGCGCCGCGCTCGCTGCCGAGGCCGGGATCGTCGTCCGGCGTGGCGGGGTCTTCGGGGGCGGCGTGCCCGCCGTGTCCGCCGGGCTCGCCGTACGGGTGGTACGCGCCGCACGCGCCGTCGTCACGAGCCGGCCGGGTGTCGTCGGCCGGGCGTCCCGTCCGCTCGGAGCGCTCGCCGGACCCGCCGGCCTCGCCGGACTCGCCGGACCCGCCGGACCCGCCGGACTTGCCGGAGGGGGACGCGGTGGACAGGTGCTCCAGGACCCGGGCCAGGGTCGGTCCGTACGGATCGGCGGCGGAGCCGGGGGAGCGCCGGACGCCCAGGGCGTTCAGGACGCGGTGGAGGCGGGCGGCGTCGGTGCGCCACTTCCGGTCGACGACCTCGTCCGGGTACTCCTGCCAGTCCACCGGGCACCAGTCCCCGCCGCGCTCGGCCGGGCCGCCGTGGAAGAGGCGCGCGGCCAGCAGCGAGGCGGCCTCGTCGACGACGCCGGGCTCCTCCAGCAGGTCGCAGGCCGGGCGCTCGCCGAGCCGGGAGGTGAAGCCCTCGGCCAGGCGGTCGCGGCGGGACAGTTCGGTGAGAGCCGCGACGACACCGGCGTCCAGCCGGGAGGGCCAGCGGCCCATGCGCCAGGCGGGCAGCGCGACCCGGGTCAGCAGCCGGTCCCAGCCCGCGTACGCCAGGCCCACCTGCTCCTGGGCGACGATCCTGAGCCCGTAGTCCACCGCCTGTGCGCGCTCCGCGGCCGCGGCCGCCACACCGCGCTCCATCAGGGCCGCGTGCTCCCGGCAGCCGCGCAGGAGCAGCCGGGCCACCCAGCCGAGACCGGCGCACGCCGAGCGGACCAGGGGACGGCGGCCGGGTGCCGAGGCGACGGCCACCGCCGCGTCCAGACCGCGGACGAAACGCCGGGCCGCGGCTATGTCCGGGTGCGCCGAGGGTCCCGTACCGGCGACGACCGGGGCGAGCACGGCCCGCAGCTCGCCGACGCGCATCCACCACAGGAACGGGGAGCCGATGACGAGGACGGGCGTCGCCGCCGTACGCCCCGGGCGGGCCGAGGACGGGCCGCGCAGCGCGTCCGGCTCGCCCTGGAGGTGATCGGCTGCCGGGGGTGGGCCGTGGGCCGGGTGCGTACGGTCCTCCAGCCAGCTGTCGCAGTCCGGGGTGAGCTCTATGGCCGACGGGGCGGGGACACCGAGGCGGTCGGCCAGATCGCGCACCAGGCGGTACAGGTCCGGGGCCGACTTCTCGGCTATCGGTACGGTCGGGGTCGTCGCGGGGCGGGCACGGGCCACGACCAGCCCGACGCCCGCGGCCAGGAGCAGGACGACGACCGCGACGGCGCCGACCACCCAGCGGGCGAGGTCCCAGCCCCGGCCCACGAGGTGCCCGGTCCATCCGCCGGCGAGCAGGATCACGGCGAGGGCGGCGGGCAGCAGGGCGACGGCCAGTGCCCGGCTGCGCACGCGCAGCACGGCCAGTGCCCTGGAGCGCGCGGCCCTCACACCGACCTCCACACCCATACCGGTCACGGCCGCCCGTCACCCCCTCCCGACTGTCCTGACGTTGCTCATTCCCCCACTGTGGCACCCATGACTGACATCGCAATGCCGGTGGGCCAAGTGCCGGAATGCCTGCGCGCACCCTAGTTGGGCCCCCGGCCCGCGTCAGCCGGATAGAGCATTGGTCACTCGATGGAATGGCTTTGGTCAGAGCCGGGCGACACAGCGCAATGATCAGGCCCCGGCTCAGGAGCCGGGGCCTGCTGGTGAAGAGAAGAACGGTACGAGGGGGAGGAAGGGGGGAGCTGCCGCGTCAGGCGTCCGCCGCGGCCCTCGCCGCGATGTCCGAACGGTGCTGGGAGCCGTCGAGGCGGACGCGGGCCACGGCGGTGTACGCGCGGTCGCGGGCCTCGGTCAGGTCCTTGCCGGTCGCGGTCACGGACAGCACGCGGCCGCCCGCGCTCAGGACGGTGTCGCCCTCGCGCCGGGTACCGGCGTGCAGCACGTAGGTGTGCGGGGCGTCCTGCGCGGCCACCTCGTCGAGACCGGTGATCGGATCGCCGGTGCGCGGGGTGCCGGGGTAGTTGTGCGAGGCGACGACCACGGTGACGGCCGCCTCGTCGGTCCAGCGCAGGGGCTCCAGGTGGGCGAGATCGCCGGTGGCGGCGGCCATCAGGACTCCCGCCAGCGGGGTCTGGAGCCGGGCGAGGACCACCTGGGTCTCGGGGTCGCCGAAACGGGCGTTGAACTCGATCACGCGGATGCCGCGGCTGGTGAGGGCGAGCCCCGCGTAGAGCAGACCGGAGAACGGCGTGCCGCGGCGGCGCATCTCGTCGACGGTGGGCTGGAGCACGCTGTGCAGGACCTCGTCCACGAGCTTGGGGTCGGCCCAGGGCAGCGGCGAGTACGCGCCCATGCCGCCGGTGTTCGGACCCTCGTCGCCGTCGAGCGCCCGCTTGAAGTCCTGGGCGGGCTGGAGCGGCACGACCGTCTCGCCGTCGGTGACGGCGAAGAGGGAGACCTCGGGTCCGTCGAGGTACTCCTCGATCACCACGCGGTCGCACGCCGCCGAGTGCGCCTCGGCCGCCTCGATGTCGTCGGTGACGACGACGCCCTTGCCGGCGGCGAGCCCGTCGTCCTTGACGACGTAGGGGGCGCCGAAGGCGTCGAGGGCCGCACCGACCTCCTCAGGCGTCGTGCACACGTACGAACGCGCCGTGGGTACGCCTGCCGCGGCCATCACGTCCTTGGCGAAGGCCTTGGAGCCCTCCAGCCGTGCCGCCTCCTTGGAGGGGCCGAACACCGGGACACCCGCCGCGCGCAGGGCGTCGGCTACGCCGGCGACCAGCGGGGCCTCGGGGCCGACGACCACGAGGTCGGCGCCCAGTTCGGCGGCCAGCGCGGACACGGCCGCGCCGTCGAGGGCGTCGACCTGGTGCAGCTCGGCGACCTCGGCGATGCCGGCGTTGCCGGGCGCGCAGTGCAACGCGGTGACGGCGGGGTCGAGGGACAGGGAACGGCACAGGGCGTGCTCGCGGGCGCCGCTGCCGATGACGAGGACCTTCACGAGGTCAGCCTAACGGCAACGGCGCGGAGCGCTTTGTGCGGGCCGCCGAGGGGAGAGTGGCGGGACGTTCGTATGTTCCTCTGAGCAAAGCCGAGGTGGGCAGGCCGGGGCGGGCGGGGAGGCCTTCGGCCTCGGCCCGTGACTCCGCTACTCCCTCACTCCCTGATTCCGCACCGGGTCACTCCGCCACTCCGTCACTCCGTCACTCCGTCACTCCGTCACTCCGTCACTCCGTCGAATACTCCTCGACCACCGTCGCGCCCAGTTCCCGGACGATCAGTTCGTGACCGGACAGGGCCGACTCGTCGAGATCCGGGTCGTCGTCCTCGGGGATGTCGTCCTCGGGGGCGACGGGAGCCGGTTCGGAGGCGGAGGGCCGGGGTGCCGGAGCGGACGCGGGTGCCGCCGCGGACGGCGGCCTGTTCGGGGACGCGGCGGGAGCGGGCGCCGCCGGAGCCGCGGACTGGGGACCCGCCGGCGTACGCTGCGCCGCCGCGCCGCCACCGGCGCCGTAGCCGCCGCCTCCGGGGCCTGCGCCGAAGCCGCCGCCCGGGGACGGGGGTACGGAGCCGCCGCCGCCCGTCGGGTCGACGACGGCCTCGATCTTCCACTGGACGTTGAACTGCTCGGCCAGCGCCTGACGCAGCACGTCCTCGCTGCCGCTGCTCGCGAAGTTGTCGCGGGCACCGGCGTTGACGAAGCCGATCTGGAGGGTGGTGCCGTCGAATCCGGAGACCTGGGCGTTCTGGCTGAGCAGGATCCAGGTGAAGCGCCGGCGGTTCTTCACCGCTTCGAGGATGTTCGGCCAGAGGGTGCGCGGGTCGAGCCCGCCGCCCGCCGGGGCCGGCGGGGTGGGGGGCGCCGAGGCTGCGGCAGGCCTCGCCGCGGGCGCCTGCCGCGCCGGGGCCGGGGCACTGGACGCGCTCGGCGCGCTCGGCGCCTGCCCGCCGCCCGGGGCCGCCGCGGTGGGCCAGCCGCCCGGCCGCCGGCCACCGCCCGCGGCCGCCGCGGTGGGCCAGGCACCGGGCGCGGAGGGTGCGGGGGGTGCGGGCGTCGGCGGTGCGGCCATGGGAGCAGGTGTGGGAGGGGCCGGCGCGGGGGGTGCAGCCGCCTCCTGGGGACGGTCGCCCGCGGCCGGACCAGGGGGTGCGGAGGGGGGTGCGGAGGGGACGGCGGGCCCGGCGGGCACGTCGGGGGCTCCCGAACCCCGTACTGCCGCCCGAGCCGCGGCGGCCCCGCCGCCCGGCGGAACAGGCGGCACAGACGGAGCCGGCGGAGCCGGAGGGACCGGCGCCGCACCCGCGCCGCCCCCCGCCGCGGTCGGCATTCCCCCGTGCACGTCGGGTCCGGGCACGTACCCCATCGCGGGCGCACCCCCGCCCGTGGAGAGGCTGACGCCGCGCTCGATCCGGTCGAGGCGGGCCATCACGGACCGCTCGTCGCCGTAGGCGGCGGGCAGCAGTACGCGGGCGCAGATCAGCTCGAGCTGGAGGCGGGGGGAGGTGGCGCCGCGCATCTCGGTCAGCCCCTCGTTGACGAGGTCGGCGGCACGGCTCAGTTCGGCGGCGCCGAAGGACCGGGCCTGGGCCTGCATCCGCTCGACGACGTCGACCGGGGCGTCGATGAGCCCCTTCTCGGCGGCGTCCGGGACCGCGGCGAGGATCACCAGGTCCCGCAGCCGCTCCAGCAGGTCGGCCACGAACCGGCGGGGATCGTTGCCCCCCTCGATCACACGGTCGACGACCTCGAAGGCGCCGGAGCCGTCCCCGGAGGCGAAGGCCTCGACGACGGAGTCGAGCAGCGAGCCGTCGGTGTACCCGAGGAGTGAGGTGGCCATGGCATACGTCACACCCTCCTCCCCCGCGCCGGCGAGCAGCTGGTCCATGACGGACATGGAGTCACGCACGGACCCGGCGCCGGCCCGCACGACGAGGGGCAGGACCCCGTCCTCGACGGGGATGTCCTCGTTCTGGCAGACCTCGCCGAGGTAGTCCCTCAGGGTGCCCGGCGGCACCAGGCGGAACGGGTAGTGATGGGTGCGCGACCGGATGGTCCCGATGACCTTCTCGGGCTCGGTCGTGGCGAAGACGAACTTCAGGTGCTCCGGCGGCTCCTCGACCACCTTGAGCAGCGCGTTGAAACCGGCCGGCGTGACCATGTGGGCCTCGTCGATGATGTAGATCTTGTACCGGCTGCGGGCGGGCCCGAAGAAGGCCTTCTCGCGCAGGTCACGGGCGTCGTCCACACCACCGTGCGAAGCGGCGTCGATCTCGATGACGTCGATGGACCCCGGCCCGTTCCTGGCCAGGTCACGGCACGAGTCGCACTCCCCGCAGGGGGTCGGCGTCGGCCCCTTCTCGCAGTTCAGGCACCGGGCGAGGATCCGCGCGCTGGTCGTCTTGCCGCACCCGCGCGGACCGCTGAACAGGTACGCGTGATTGACCCGGTTGTTCCGCAGCGCCTGCTGCAACGGGTCGGTGACATGCTCCTGCCCGATGACCTCGGCGAACGACTCCGGGCGATAGCGGCGGTACAGCGCGAGAGACGACACGCATACGAGGTTATAGGCGTCCACCGACAACGTGTCCGGCCCCGCGAACGCAAGCGCCCCCCACGCACCCGCCAGAGCCGACCTACCCTTGCTGCCTTCCGGCCCTGGGGGAGTTCAGTCAGATAGCGCCGCGTGAGGGGCTCCGCAAAGAGTACCCGATCCCGGGGGCCTGCAACGAGTTCGCGAGCACTCCTCCGAGTCATGTAATGTTTCCGGCGGAGGATTCGCCTAGAGGCCTAGGGCGCACGCTTGGAAAGCGTGTTGGGGGCAACCCCTCACGAGTTCGAATCTCGTATCCTCCGCCAGTGCCTCACCGGGCACGATGTCGAAGGGCCCCACCGTTCGCGGTGGGGCCCTTCGACGTTGTCCGTCTCAGTTTCCGTCTCAGTCGCCTTTTTCTTCGGAGCCGGGCGGCGTCCAGAGCGCGTCGCCAACCTGCTGGGCGACCTTGCGGAGCATGACCCCCGTCACATGCAGGTACCGGGCGCGCATCCGCGCCGCTCCCCCGGGCTCCCACCCCATGATCGAGTCGATCACGACGTCCGGGACACCAAGGATCAGGAGGACGGTCGCAGCGGTGCGGCGAGCGTCGTGGAGACGGCCGTCCCGTACGCCCGCATCCCGAAGCAGCCGATTCCAGGTGCCGGCCTCCGCCTGGGGCAGCACCCGGCCTTCCGGCCGCACGGGGCGTCACTCCCTCACTCGTATCCCTCAGCCTTCAACCATCGCCTCAATGCCTCGCTGTCCTCGACCATCGACGAAATCTCGAGGCGGACCCTTTCGAAATCGTCAGTCGGCCTGGGCCGTATCGATGGCCCCTCGCCAGTCGTTGCCTTGAGCATGTAGAGGCGGACATGCTCCCAGTACCAGGCCGAGAAACGTCGAGCATCGTCGGGCTCGAGTCGCCCTGACTGTTGCCATCGACGGCTGAGATCCGCCGCCGCGCCGGGATCCATGCTGCGAAACCAGCGCTCAACGTGCCGAGCCGCCGTGGCAGCATCCTCGGTCGGTGTCGGCAGCTTCTTCTTGCTGCTCCAGAACTTCATCGTCCGCCCCCACTCGTCAACCAGCCAACCGCATGGTCCCGGCCCACTTCACGGTCCGGTAGATCACCACTTCCCGCTGCACCCGCCTACGGATCAGACGGCGAAGGGCCGCACCCGCGTGTGCGGGTGCAGCCCTCGTGATTCAGTGCGTCAGGGACGCGAATCAGGCCGTGGCAGCGCCGGTGTCGGCCTTGCGGCGACGCACGACGAACACGGCGCCCGCGCCGACGGCGACCGCGGCGCCGCCCGCCAGGGCGATCGCCGGCAGCGCCGAGCTGGAGCCGGTCTCGGCGAGGTGGCCCTGCGGGACGATCTCGTTGTCGCCGGCGGGCTTGGCCGGCAGCGGCTTCCGGCCGCCCTGCGGCTTGGCGTCGCCCGGGGTGCCCGCGCTCGCGCCGGCGGCGAGGACGTCAAACTGGTAGAAGTCGTCGTCACTGGCGAAGACGCAGTTGCCCTTGTCATCGGCGTACATGCCGATGGAGATGGCGAAGCCCAGGCCGGCCGGGGCCTTCTTGTCCACGCTCAGCCGCAGGTCGATGGAGAAGGACTCCTTGGCCTGGACATCGGTGTAGCCGAGGTAGCCGCTGGCCTCGTCGTTCATGTCCACCGAGATGTTCTGCCACGTGCCGGTGGTCGGGTCCTGGTACTGCAGGGTGAGGAAGCGCGACTCGTCCGTGTACTTCTTG
The DNA here is from genome assembly GCF_052663305.1 of Streptomyces cyslabdanicus. Classification (NCBI taxonomy): domain Bacteria; kingdom Bacillati; phylum Actinomycetota; class Actinomycetes; order Kitasatosporales; family Streptomycetaceae; genus Streptomyces; species Streptomyces cyslabdanicus. The sequence goes on along the minus strand of NZ_JBQRUW010000008.1, from coordinate 66,392 downwards.
TCGTCGATCAGGGCCGCGAACACACCCATGTCGACGCGCTTGTAGGTGTTGTTGCCAGAGTTCTTGACGTTCAGCTTGAAGTTGTGGAATCCGCTGCCCGCGACGATCTTCGAGGGCAGGCCGGACAGGCTGGTGCGCAGGTTCTTGTCCTGCTTGTAGTCGTCGGTGTCGTTGCACATCTGCGGGCCCGGCGTCTCGGACGGCGAGGCGCTGGGGGTGGGAGTGGCCGACTCCTTGTCGGTGGGCGTGGTGCCCTCGTCGTCCTTCGAGCCGGACCCGTCCTCGGTCTTGGTGTCGGACCCGTCCTCGGTCTTGGTGTCCGATCCGTCCTCGGTCTTGGTGTCCGATCCGTCCTCGGTCTTGGTGTCCGATCCGTCCTCGGTCTTGGTGTCGGACCCGTCCTCCGTCTTGGTGTCGGACCCGCTCGACGCGGCCGACTCGCTGTCGGCAGGGGCGGGGTTGCTGGAGGAGGAGCCGGGGGTGCCCTCTGTCGCGAAAGCGGCCGGGGCCGCAAGAAGGACAGCAGGCGTGATGGCGGCCGTAGCGGCAGCGAGAGCCAGGTAGCGGCGAAGCTTCATGCGAACCTCAGAACCGGGTGTGATCAACGTATTCGCACAGGAGATCGCTGGGAAACTCAAAGGGTTGCGCAACATTTTGCGCGTCAGGGTGTGAGGTGCGTCACGAGCGTGGAGGCAACAACGGTTGTGCGCCCGGACCGTGTCTCAGCCAAAGCGTCTTCGGCCAGGTCAGACAGGGTTTCGAGCGCGACACTGCGAACGCGAGGGCTCCGACCGCATTGCGGCCGGAGCCTTTGCTCTTGTCGGGGCCGACTCATTCAGGGGTCTTGTCATCCAGGGGCGAGGATCCGCCGCGTCTGGATTCGGCGGCCGCCACGATGAGGTGGGCCGCTTCGGCGGGGAGGGCGAGGTGCCTCTCCAGCCATACGGCATCCGTGCCCTGGGTGTGGGTGGCGAGGACCCAGGCGGCGTAGAGGCGTTCGCGGGAGGGCGCGGCCGGGGCCTTCAGAGTGGCGCGGATCGCCTCCTCGGGGAAGCCTTCCAGGGCATGGGCCGTGAACCACGACGTGTCGACCGGCTCGGCGGTCCGGACCCGTGGGCGTTCGGACGGACGGGACCGAACCCGCCCCCGCCGCACCCTCGTGCCGACGATCAGGGTGACGAGCGCCACGGCCAGCACGGCAGCGGCCACGCCCGCGCGGTCGGCGGCGGGGAACCTCGTCCACACCGGCAGCAGATAGGCCACCACACGGTCGCCGTGGTGCGGGTAGGAGAGGATCACAGCAGGGCCTTCCTCACCCCTCCATCCTCACTCCGTGTCCGGGCCCCGGCCACCTCCCCGACCGGGCGCCCCGACCCGGCTCAGCTGATCTGGACGGCCTTGACCACCAGCAGCAGCGCGGCGATCACCAGGTACCCGCGCAGCAGGCACATTCCGAGTCTGAGCCCGGGGGACCAGACGACCGGCTCCAGCAGAGCCAGCGGAGGCATGCGCCAGCTCTCGCGTTCGGAACGGGAGGTCTTCGGGGGCGGGGCCAGGGTCGCCGGGCCTCGGCGGGCACGGACGACGCGCAGCCCCACGGCCGCGCTCAGCAGCCCCACGACCAGCACACCGGAGAGCCACAGCGCGACCCGGGTGGTGTCCAGCGACGGGAACAGGGTCGTCGCGACGAGGATTCCGGACAGCGTCAGGAGCACCGCGATGATCGTCGACGCGACCATGTTGAGCCAGCGCGGATTGACCCAGGGGCCGAGGACCGACCGGTCGTTGCACAGCAGCAGCAGGAAGACCGACGCGGAGGGGAGCAACAGTCCCGCCAGGGCCTGGACGGCGGTCGTGATCAGCCCGAGGGGCGCGTCGGGGATCAGCACGACGGCGGCCGCGACCAGGACCATCCCGGCGTAGGTGCCGTAGAACGCCTTTGCCTCGCGGAAGCTGCGGTGCAGGGAGTGGCGCAGGTGGAAGACGTCGCCGAAGGCGTAGCTGGTGGCCAGGGTCACCGCCGCGGCACCGATGATCGACGCGTCCAGGAGCACGACGGCGAACATCACCCCCAGCACACGGCTGTGCCCGCCCAGGGCCTCGGCGACGCCCAGCGCGTCGGAGAAGTGCCCGGCCGCGCTCGTGCCGCTCACGGCGTAGTCGGCCACGACGACGACGGCGACGGCGCCTCCGATCACGACGAGGGAGCCCAGCACGGTGTCCGCGCGCTCATGGCCGACGAACCGCGGTGTGATGCGTTTGTCGATGATGTTGGACTGCTGGAAGAACAGCTGCCAGGGGGCGACGGTCGTCCCGACGATCGCGATGATCAGCAGGACGGCCTCCGAGGTGACCCCGCCCCGCACACCGGGGACGACCAGGTGGTGGACGGCCGCCCCGTAGCGCGGGTGGCTCATCAGCGCCAGCGGCACCAGCAGCAGGCTGACGGCGATGAAGGCGAGCATCGCGCGTTCCCAGCGCCGGAAGCTGCCCGTGGCGGTGATCGCGACCAGGGCGAGGGCGGCGACGGGCACGGCGATGTACTTGTCGACGCCGAGGTAGCTCAGGGCGAGCGAGACTCCGATGAACTCGGTGACGATCGTCAGGAAGTTCAGCAGGAACAGGTCGCCGACGCTGAACCAGCCCCAGAACCTGCCGAAGCGCTCGTTGATCAGCCGGGCGTGCCCGACACCGGTGACGGCGCCGAGCCGGACCACCATCTCCTGGTTGACGATGAGGACGGGGATGAGGAGCAGGAGCACCCACAGCAGGCTGTAGCCGTAGTTCTGGCCCGCCTGGGCGTACGTGGAGATCCCGCCGGCGTCGTTGTCGCCGACCATCACGATCAGGCCGGGGCCGACGATCGCCAGGAACGTCAGCAGCCGCCGCTTCAGGCTCCGGCTGGAGTCCGACTCCTCCAGCCGGACACGCCCCAGGGCACCCTCGATGTCGCCGAGGTGGGCCTCGTCCAGTACTGCTGTGGGGCGGCGGTGAGGTCGGGGGCGGGCGTGAGGTCGGGGGGCGCCGTCGCGTTCCGGCGTCGTGGCACGCTCAGGCGTCGTGGCACGCTCAGGCGTCGTGGCACGCTCAGGCGTCGTGGCGCGTTCCGGGGTGCCGGGGCCGACGCCCGGTGACCCGCCCGGGGCTGCGGGGTGCGCACCGCCCTGCGCCTGTGGGCGCGGGCCGGTCGCGGGCCGGGCCCCGTCCGGGAGCGGACCGGACGCAGCGGGGCGATCCGAGGGGCGGGCACCGGGTCCGGACCAGCCGCCTTCCGCAGGACCACCGGTCCCGGACCGACCCCCATCCCGAGGACCACCACCCCCGGGCGGACGGTCCTCCGGGCGGGAGCCGGGCCGCGGCTGCTGCGGTGGGCGGCGCTCCCTCATGGTGAGGGCTCCTCGGGCTCGTCCAGGCCCTTGGCGCCGCCGGCCACCACGGCGCTGCCGACCTCGGTGGTGCGGTGGGCGTCGGGGGGCGGAGCCACGTCCCGGCGCCGCCAGTCCTCCGGCAGCGTCGCCTCCAGCACGTCGTCGACCGTGATCACGCCGAGCAGGACGCCTTCGTCGTCCACGACCGGCAGGGTGATGAGGTTGTAGTCCGTCATCAGCAGGGCGACGTCCACCAGGTCCGTGTCCGGGCCGACGCGCACGGGATCGGCCTCGCTCACCTCGGCCAGCAGGAGTCCTGGATCGCTCTGCAGGATGGTGACCAGCCGGACCCAGCCGAGCAGCCGTCCTTCCTCGTCGGCGGTGTAGACGCTGGTCAGCGCCTCCGGTTGGAGCCGGCTCGCCCGCCTGACCGCCGCCTCGGCCTCACTCACCGGGGTGTCCGGAGGCAGGGCCAGAAAGTCCATCCCCATCAGACCGCCGGCGCTGTCGGGGTTGAACCCCATCAGGGTCAGCACCTTGGCGCGCTGTCCGGCGGGCAGCAGCTCCAGCACGGTACGGCGACGGCCCTGCCGCAGATCGTCGATGGCGTCGGCCGCGTCGTCCGCCCGCATCCGCGCCAGGACGGCGGCGACCTCCTCGTCGGTGCGGGCGTTGAGCAGGCGGGAGGCCCGGTCCTCCTCCAACTCCTCGAAGACGTCCGCCTCCAGTTCCGGGTCCTGCCGGACGTCGCCGAGGATCTCGCGTTCCTCGTCCCGGGAGGCGTCCTCGAGCAGGTCGGCGATCTCCGCCGGGCGGAGGCGCCGGATCCGGGTCGTGGGGCGACGGACCAGCGCGCTGCGGCTGTGGCCGATCAGCGGCTCGAACGCCTTCCAGTCACGGCACGCGTGCCCCGTCGAACGGTCCCCGAAGATCCCCAGCAGCCGGTGCGGGCGGTGCGTGTCCACGCCCGACAGCAGCCACTGTCCTTCCCGTTCGGCCAGTTCCACGTCCTGCGCGCGCACCAGGCGTGCCTCGCCGACATCGATCAGCCGGTGGCCCAGCACGTCCGCCCGCAGCAGCACCTCGCCCTCACGCCGCTCGAACGAGCGCAGGTCCAGCCGTGCGCTCTCGAGCTCCACCAGGCCCTCGGCGTCGAGAGCGGCCACCTGCTCGACCGGGACGAACAGCTCACGGCCACCCACGCCGACCACGAGCCCGGTCACCACCGGATAGTCGGCCCCGCGCAACCGGACGATCACGTCGGAGAGCCGGCCGAGCGACCGGTCGCCCGGGTCCACCACAGGGTGCTTCACCAGCGACGACAGATGGACGGGCGCCCGCGCCCGGTGCGCGGCCGGCCGTGGCGAAGACGGACTCACGGTCATCGCTCTGCCCTGCCCGAAACGTCGGTTGACCTCGCGACCAACGGTATTGAACCACCACGAACACGCGCAAACGCCTCACCTGGGGTGAGGTGCTGTCTCAAGCGGCAGCCGGGACTCCACGGCATGCGGCGGGCACCCGGAGACCCGACACTGGTGGTATGCCGAACTGGCCGGGGCGGGCCAGGCTCTTGGCTCTCTCCGTGCCGGCCATCGAAGCTCGAAGGAGACGGCCATGACCACTGCACGGGAGATCATGCACACCGGTGCCACATGCGTTCAGGAGAGCGAGACGCTCGAGGACGCGGCGCGCCGGATGAAGGAGCTGGACGTCGGAGCCCTGCCGATCTGCGGGCCCGACGACCGCCTCCACGGGATCATCACGGACCGCGACATCGTGGTGCAGTGCCTCGCCATGCGGAAGGACCCCCGGACCATGACCGCGGGTGAGCTGGAGCAGGGCAAGCCGATCACGATCGACGCGAACGCCGACAGCGGCACTGTCCTGCGGACCATGGAGGAACACCGGATCCGCAGGCTGCCCGTCATCGAGAACCACCGCCTGGTCGGCATGATCAGCGAGTCGGACCTCTCACGCAGCCTGCCGGAGACGCAGGTGGGCCACTTCATCGAGACCGTCTGCGCGACCGCCTGACACCGAAGCACCCGGCAGGGCGAAAGAACACCCAGCACGATGAGGGGGCTCCGACCGGATTCCGGTGGGAGCCCTCGCCGTGTCAGCCCGCGGTCGTGCCGTCTTCCAACTGGCCGAGTTGTTCGGCGAGTTGGAAGAGGGCTGGCAGGGCTGTGGCGATGGCGGCCCGATCGGAGTCGCCCAGGGAGGCCAGTGCGGCGTCCATCCGGCGTTCGTGCGCGGCGGTCCACGCGGCGAGCTGGTCGCGTCCGGCGCCTGTGAGGGTGACGACGGAGGCGCGGCGGTCGGCGGAGTCGACCTCGCGCGCGACCAGGCCCGTGGTGATCATCTGGCCGATCAGTCCGCTGACGGTGCTCGGCGCGAGCCGCTGGCGGGCGGCGAGATCGCTGATCCGGGCGGGCGAGTGCTCACCGAGCACCTGGAGCAGCTCGACCTGGGCCATGGGCAGCTTCTCCCACGGATAGTCGGTACGGATCGAGGCCCGCAGGGCGCGGCGCAGGCGGGTGACAGCCTCGGTGAGCAGACGGGCGTCCGGCGCCTCGGCGGCGGGGCCGGGCAGGGGGAACTCGGAACGGGGCTGCTCGGACATGCGGCAAGGGTAGCCGGGTCCCCGCGCCCGCCCTTCCGCCGATGCGCGCCCGCCTGACCGTGCCCGCCCTTCCGCCCCTACTCGCCCTCCCGCCCGCGCACGCCCTTCCGCCCGTACGCGCCCTCCCGACCGCGCACGCCCTTCCGCCCGTACGCGCCCTCCCGCCCGCGCAGGCCCTTCCGCCCGTACGCGCCCTCCAGCCGGTTCGGCCTCCGGGCCGTTCACCGGCTCACGCGGGTTGTCCGTCGGCCGGCGCACCGTCTCACGCCCCGTCCAGGGCGGGCCGACCGGGACTCGCCCCGGTCCGGCCCCAGCCAGGCCGAGACGACGGCGACGACCGACACCGCCACCAGAATCGCCGCGGACCACCGGGCACCGGCCTCGGTCCCGCCGCCGGCCGCCAGATGCAGGGCGAGGGTCACCAGGGCCACGCCCAGGGCGGTGCCCAGACCGCGGGTCATGTTGACCAGGCCGCCCCCGGTGCCGGAGGAACGGGCCGGGATCGCGCCCATGATCAGGGCGTTGTTGGCCGGGGTGAACATCCCCAGCCCCACGCCGACCAGGGCCAGCAGCGGCACCAGCCAGGCGATGGTCAGGGGAACGGCCAGGAGCGCGCCCGTGGCGAGGAGGAACACGCCGGTTCCGGTCAGGCACCGCCCACGGTCGCTGAAGGAGCGTGGCAGCAGCCGGTCACCGCCGGTGGCACCGAGGGCGAACCCGGCGGGCAGGGCGGTCAGCACCACTCCCGCGGTCAGCTCCGAGACCCCCCGCGCCGTCAGCACGACCGGCACCAGCACCAGCGGGCCGAACAGCACCAGGTAACCACTGAGCGCTCCGACCAGTCCCCACGCGACCGCGCGCACCCGCAGCAGAGCGAGTTCCAGCAGCGGCGTGGCGGTACGCCGCTGACGGCGGACGAAGCCCCAGCCGGCCGACGCCGCCACGCCGAACAGCAGGACCACGCTCCAGCCGGGCACCGGCAGACCGGAGGCCGCGGACACGCCGAGCAGCGCGCACGTCGTCGCCACGGCCAGCAGGACCAGCCCGGCCCAGTCGAAGCGGACGACCTTCGTACGGGCCCTGGTGCGCGGCAGCAGATAGTGGCCGCTCACCAGCGCGATCACCCCGACCGGCACGTTCACCCAGAACACCCAGCGCCAGCCCATGGTGGACACCAGCGCGCCACCCACCGTCGGCCCCAGGGCGAGTCCCAGCGCCTGTGCGGCGGCCTGGACCCCGAGCGCGCTGCGCATCCGCCCGCGGGGTGCGCTGGTGGTCACCAGCGCGACGCTGTTGGCCTGCATCAGCGCCGCCCCGGCCGCCTGCGCCACCCGGAAACCCACCAGCGCGGCCAGGGAGGGCGCCAGTCCGCAGGCGGCGGACGCCAGCGTGAAGACGGCGAACCCGTACAGGTACAGCAGCTTGCGGCCGTGGGCATCCGCGAGCCGCCCGGCCGGCACCAGCAGCGCCACCAGGGCCAGCAGATACGCCAGAGACACCCATTCCACCGCGGCGAGCGAGGCGTCGAACTCGGTGCGCAGACTGCCGTAGGTCAGCGTCACGATGCTCGCGTCCAGCTGACCCATGAAGGCCCCGAAGCACACCGTGGCCACGGCCAGCCGCCAGGCGTTCGGCCGCGACCGGATCCCCTCCGGGCGGGCCCGCTCCACGGTGAGCACGGCGGGCCAGCGCGGGCGGGACGGGGTGTGCGTCGTATCCGGAGCCATGCCCTCAGATTACATCGGCCACCGAACTATTCGGGATCCGTCCGATCAGGGGCCCCGCCGGCGGCGAACGAAACCCTCCCCGGCCCCGTAGCCCTACATCGCCCCTGACCCCCCTGAGTCCCCTGAGCCTCCTGCCGCCCCTAAGTCCTCCATCACCGCGGCCCTGTCGAGCCCGGCGTGATGCAGGGTCCGGTGCACGGCGCCCCGGGCTCCGCGAATGGTGAGCGCGGCTGCCGGCCACCGCGTGACGACCCGCAGCAGGGCATAGGCGCACGCGAGGTCGAGATGGGTGGCCCCGCTCATGTCGACGACCCACTCGTCGGCCTCGTTCAGCGGCGGGGCCGCGAGCCCTTCCTCCAGTGGCCGCAGGGCTTTCGCCCCGATGTCCCCGGTGAGTATCAGCTCGGCCCGTCGGCCGTCGGTCGCCCTGACCACAAGGGGCGACACCGGTAGATGCGCGGCTGCCATGGCGGCCTCCTTCGCGTCCGCCACACTCCGTCCACCTCCATGGTGACCCCGGCACCACGTCCGTGGGGCCCGGTCCGGGCGGCGATCGGCTCAGATCCTCTTGCGTGCCACGCCTCCGGCCGGTCGCGCCGTCGTCGTGGTGCGGCGGGTGTCGCGGGCGGTGGACATGGGCGGGGTCTCGGTGCGGGGCTGGCGGTGGCGGGGCGTGGTGCGCCGGGGCGGCCGGGTCAGGGTGATCTGGCGTACGAACTGCTGGAAGCAGGCCAGGGAGGCCAGGGCCGGCAGGGCCGCCGCGGCGATGTCGGCGATCGTCCTCGGCGCCTGCAACACGCACAGGAGCATCGCGATGGACGAGAAGATCAGCACCACGCTCCAGGAGTGGACGGCGCGGCGCTGGTGCAGCGCGGCCCGCAGCACGGACAGCGAGGCCACCAGCCAGGGACCGTAGACCAGCAGCGGCCACCAGGACGCGACGCCGTCCTGCATCCGGGCCACGGCCACGACGTGGAGGGGATCGTAGGCAACCATTCCACCGAAGAAACTCACCGAAGAAGCGATCACCGCGGCCAGCGCGGCGATGACGTGACTGGTGGTCCGCAGGACGTTCGGACGCTTGCGTTCCCGGACCTTTCGATGGCTTCGGGCGACCTCCTTCAAGGGGGGCAGTTCCGCCGTGATCGCCTGGAGGTTCTCCAGGGGCGTGTTCGGAGCGGGCTCGGGGACCGGTTCCTCGTCCCGGGCGAGAGGCGTGTCCGCCCGGTGCGCCTCCATCGCGTCCTGGAGCATGAAGGCCAGTTCCTCGGCGGGATCCCAGGCCGCGTCCGGCGGTTCCAGGGGAGACGTGAAGAACTCCGCCGGACCCCGGTGCCGGCCGGTGCCGGCCCCCTCGTATCCGTCAGGATGGGTCGGGTAACCGGGATAACCCGAATAGTCAGCCGAATGGCCAGAAAGATGATCGATACGTTCGTCGTACATTACGCGGCCGGCTATTCCGCCGCCAAGAAACGGGACCGGCCCTCCGCACCGAGCCAGCGGCGGGCGAGGTCGGCTTCCAGTGTGCTCATCGCGTCCAGGAAATCCCGCAGCAGGGGCTCCGTCACCTTGAGTGCGACCGGAAAACCGCCCCTGGTCAGGGTGCCGTTGACGGCGGTCGACGCGTGCACCGGGGCGGGAAGGTAGGTGTAGGGTCCCAGCGCAACCGCGTGCGCGGCGACCGGGTCCTCTCGCTCCTGACCCCCGAACAGACCCCAGTATCCTTCCCTGGTTGCCTTAGTCATATCCCGACTAACGCCGTCCGACTTCCCCGGATGCGCGGCAAACGGGTGAAGGAATTCCCTGATTAGCCCTATATGTGCGATCGGATGTCTCATCCGCACAAATGAAGAGACACGACGCACCGGTGGGCGTCCCGTGGCCACTAGCGCAGGATCTGGACCTTCCGCTCCTCGCTCACCTGGTCGATTTCCGACACCCGTACCGTCGCCTTCATGGTCCAGGTGCCGGGGATCGGGAGGTTGAGGGAGTCGGTGCCCCAGTAGCCGCCCCTTTTGGTGAGCCCGGCGTCGATGGGGCCGATCCTCTGTGCGGGCAGGGACAGGGACAGGCGCAGTTCGGGGACGACGGCCAGGCCGCCGTCCGGGCCGTAGACCACGGCCTCCACCGCGTTCTGGCCGACGCGGCCCGGTTCCAGGGTGATCTGCACCTTGCCGTGACCGCCCGGGGTGCCGACGTCGAACGGGATGACCGTGACGGAGGCGCCCGGAACCCCGGCCTCGGGCGTGGCCTCGGCCGCCTCGGCGGCCGCGCGACCGGGCACGGTGCCGGTCAGCACCGTGGTGAAGACCAGGACCGCGATGCCCACGGCGACCTCGGCCAGCACCGAGCGGCGCAGAGCGCGGTGGCGGGCCTCGGGTGCGGCCGGCTCCGCGTCCGCCGTCACCAGCCGCGCCGTCCAGCGCCGGGAACGGGCCGCCACGGCCAGCAGCAGTGCCACCAGCACGAGTTTGACCAGCAGCAGCCTGCCGTACGCCGTGCCGGTGAGGGCGGTCCAGGAGCCGAGGCCGCGCCAGGACTGGTAGCCGCCGGTGACCACGAGGACGGTGACGGCGCCGAAGGCGATCCGGGAGAAGCGCGCCACCGCCGCGGTCAGCGCGGCACCGTCGGCGGATGGCGCCGTGGCTCCGGCCGCCACACCGGCCGCCGCGGGACGCGGACCGTCGACCTTCGCGGCGGCGGCCGCGACCGTTGTGCGACCGCTGCGGCCTTCGGAGGCGACCGTGACTGCCGCCTTCGCCTTCGGTCCGGGACCGTCGCCGGAAGGAGGAGGACTCCCGGCGCCGCCCGAAGGACCAAGGTCTCCGCCGCCGCCCGAAGAACCAAGGCCCCCAGCAGCGTCCTCCGAACCGGGCCCCCCGGCACCGTCCGGGGCCGCCGGCGCGCCGCGTGGAGCCTCCGGCTCGTCCGTCGTGGCGTGCTGAAGCGTGGTCAGGAGGGCCGTCAGGCCGCCCAGCCAGACCGCCATCGCCAGCAGATGGAGCACCGACGACGCCATCGCCACCGGAACCTGGACGCCGGCCGAGGCGTGCTCGGACCCCGCCCACGTCAGCGCCAGGGCGAGGGCCAGCGCGGCGCCCGCCGCCAGGGTCGCACGCGAAGGCCTCTCCCCCGGCCGGCGCCGGGACAGCCGTACCAGGAGGGCGGCCGCCGGTGCGAGCAGGGCCAGGCGGGCCAGCAGCACCAGACCGGGGCGGCCGGTCAGGGCGAGGGTGAGAGCCGCGGGGTCGAAGGCCGACGCCGGACCGGCCCCGGTCTCGTAGGGCGCCCGCAGCACCAGCAGGGCGAGCGTGGAGACCAGCAGGGCCCACCAGCCCGCCACCAGCGGCTTGCGCAGCGGGCCCGCGTCCGGCGGGCGGCACAGCAGCACGAAGGCCGCCGTACCGACGAGCAGGGCCGCGGCGCCGTAGGCGGTGTAGCGCGCGAGGTCGTGGAGGCCGCGGGTCGTGGGGTTCTCGGCCGGGCCGGTGTCGATCGCGGCCTTCGTCGGGGAGGGCTTTCCCACCGAGAAGGTGAAGGCGCCCGAGACGGGGTGGCTGTCCGCCGACACCACCCGCCACGCCACGGTGAACGTGCCTTCGCCCAGCCCGTTCGGGAACGCCACCCGGGCCGTGTCCGGGCGTCCCGGCGCGTGCTGCGGCTCGCCCGTGCGCACCCGCCGCCCCTCGGGGTCGAACAGGCGGAAGGAGTCGTCGAGCAGGCCGACGGACTCGGTGAACGCCAGAGTGATCGTGCCGGGCGCCGTCCTGAGCACGGTTCCGTCGGCAGGGTCCGCGCCACGCAGGACGGCGTGGGCCGAGGCGGGTCCGGCGCCACCGAGGAGGAACAGGACCAGCACCGCGCCGAGCAGCGCCAACTCCCCAAGTCGTCGCCGTCCGGTCACGTCACTTCCCCGTCTTGGAACTGTCTTGGAACTGCCTCGGAACCATGGAACTCGCCGGCTTCTGGATGGGTACGGACGAAGACGGCGCTTTGCTCACCGAGGATCCCGCGGGAAGGCCGTCCTCCGCGGCAGAAAAGGCCAGTTGGGCGCGGGGACGGGGGGCGGGGAGGGCACGGACCGAGGGGGCCGGCGACCGGCGGGCGACCATCCGAGCACGTCAGCCGAGTGGCCGGTCCCGGGTGGCGGTACGTGGACGCCCGGTTTCAGCATGGACCATGAGCGAGCCACCACCGACCAGCGGCCTCGAAGGCCCGGGATACGACGATCGTCGCGTCCACGCCACGCGTGACCCACGGGACCCGCGGGCAGCGCAGCCCCCGCAGCACGAACCGGCGCTGGAAGGGCCCCTGCACTTCCTGTCCCACGCCGCCTGGCAGGCGGTCCTCGCCACCGGTGTGGCCGCCCTGGTCCTCGGCATCCTGGTACTGCTCTGGCCGGGCGCCTCCCTGCTGGCCGCCGGAGTCCTCTTCGGGATCTACCTGCTGGTCAGCGGCGTGCTCCAGTTGGTCTCCGCGTTCGGCACCCACAAGACGACCTCGTTGCGCGTGCTGGCCTTCGTCAGCGGCGCCCTGTCGATCCTGCTGGGCCTGCTCTGCTTCCGCGGCGCCACGCAGTCGATCCTGCTGCTCGCGCTGTGGATCGGCATCGGCTGGCTGATCCGCGGCATCACCCTGACGATCGCCGCCGTCCACGACCGCGCCGTGCCGGCGCGCGGCTGGCAGATCTTCCTCGGCGTGCTCACCTTCATCGCCGGCATCGTGCTGATCGACTCTCCGCTCCGGTCGGCCACGGTGCTCATCGTGCTCGGCGGCTGGTGGCTGGTAGTGGTCGGCGTCTTCGAGATCGTCACCGCCTTCCGCGTCCGCGAGCACGCCCGACGCGTCCCCCGTACCGTGTGACCCGCTGTCCACAGCCTGTGCACAACCATCCGGCGGCGGGAACTCCCGCGCCACGCGGCCCGGGTGCGGTTCCACCGCCCGTCATCTCAAGCCCCCGCCACCTCCACCCCCCGTTCCCGGTTCGCCCGGTTTTGCTGCGGCATGTCCAGCGCCGCACTCCGGCGGCCGGGCTGCGCCCGCAAGGTCTGGGCCGGTAGGCTCTCCGTGTGATCTTCAAGCGCATCGGAAACGGCCGGCCGTACCCCGACCACGGCCGGGAGAGCACCCGGCAGTGGGCGGACGTCGCGCCGCGCCCGGTCCGCCTCGATCAGCTCGTGACCACCAAGCAGCAGCTCGACCTGGAGACCCTCCTCGCGGAGGACTCGACGTTCTACGGCGACCTCTTCGCGCACGTCGTGAAGTGGCAGGGCGACCTGTATCTGGAGGACGGCCTCCACCGCGCGGTGCGCGCGGCGCTCCAGCAGCGCCAGGTGCTGCACGCACGCGTGCTGGAACTGGACTGAGCATCCGGGCGCCAGGGCCCACGCCCGCGAACCGGGACCGTGAACCGAAGCCCTGAGCCGGCGCGTGCGCCCGGATGTGCGCCGTCCGGCGCACGGTCCGGACCCCCGATCGGTAACGGCTTGGACCTTTCGGGTTCTGCTGGGCCGCTCCAATGATCATCTAGTAGGAATCACCGCTCACGCGCACTACGCTGCGCTCATGAGCATGCTGACTCCCCCCGGCATGGGCGGGAAGTACCGGATCACGGGGAACAGATACCCGCGGATGCGCAAGCCCCGGCGGCGCGGCAGGCTCGTGTTCCTCGCCGTCGCCTCCGTCGCGGTGCTGGGCGTGATCGGCTGGGGCACGTGGCAGCTCATCGACGTCTTCACCGGCGGCGGGACCGCCTCGGCGGCCGGCGGGGGAGACTGCCCGGCCAAGGCGTCGCCCGCGGCGAGCCCGTCGGCGACGAGCGCGGCCCGGCCGCTGCCCGAGCCGGGCCAGATCACGGTGAACGTCCTGAACGCCACGCCCCGCGGCGGCCTGGCCAAGCAGACCGCGGACGAACTGAAGAAGCGCGGCTTCCGCATCGGTCAGGTGGGCAACGCGACCAAGGAGTTCGACAAGAAGATCAAGGGCGCCGGACTGCTCCTCGGCCCGGCCTCCTCGCTGAACACCTCGCTGCCCGTCCTCGGCACCCAGCTCGCCGGGGCGGAGCGCCGCACGGACACCCGCAAGGGCACCGACGTGGACCTGATCATCGGCACCGGCTTCACGGCGCTGACCCAGCAGGCGGCCGCCACCGAGGCGCTGACCGCCCTGACCGCCCCGCAGCCCTCGGCGACCGCCCCGAAGAAGGGCTGCTGAGGTTCCGCGGCCGGTCAGTGGCGGGTGGTCCCGCGGGGCGGCCGGAGGGCCGGACGACGGACCGGGTTACTCGGCGGCGCCGTACATCCGGTCGCCCGCGTCTCCGAGGCCCGGGACGATGTAGCCGTGCTCGTTGAGGCGTTCGTCGACCGAGGCCGTCACCACGGTCACCGGGGTGCCCGCCAGGTCGCGTTCCATGACGGCCACACCCTCGGGGGCGGCCAGCAGGACGACCGCGGTCACGTCGTCGGCGCCGCGCTTGATCAGCTCCTGGATGGCCGCGACCAGCGTGCCGCCGGTGGCCAGCATCGGGTCCAGGACGTAGACCTGACGGCCGGAAAGGTCCTCCGGCATGCGCGTGGCGTACGTCGAGGCCTGAAGCGTCTCCTCGTTGCGGATCATGCCGAGGAAGCCCACTTCGGCGGTCGGCAGCAGCCGCACCATGCCGTCCAGCATGCCGAGCCCGGCCCGCAGGATCGGCACCACCAGGGGCCGCGGGTGGGAGAGCTTGACGCCGGTGGTCCGGGCGACCGGCGTGTTGATGTCGACCTGTTCGGTGCGCACGTCGCGGGTCGCCTCGTAGGCGAGCAGGGTGACCAGTTCGTCGGCGAGCCGCCGGAAGGTCGGGGAGTCGGTGCGGCGGTCGCGCAGCGTGGTGAGCTTGTGAGCGACCAGCGGGTGGTCGACGACGTGGAGACGCATGGGCCAAGAGTAATCGGGCCCCGATCCGGCCTGCCCGCCCGCTGCCCCCTGGGCGCGGCCCGGGCCGCGCCCCCGCCACCGTGCGCCGCTGTGGCGTCAAACCCGCCGTCGGGGGGAAAGTGGGAAGGACGGACCGGGGTGGTGAGTCGATGCCTGATCGCGAACGGGAACCTGACAAGGGCCCGTCGCCGCGCGCGCGGCGCGAGACGGCGGATCCTCCGGAGACGGCCGGCGCGGCGGATGCCGACGCCGAGCGGCGCCGCCGCCGGGCCCGGTTCCTGCGCGACCTCGCCGAGGCCCGCGCGCTGCGCGACCGCGTCCAGCCCCGCCGCGCCAGGACCGCCCGACTGCGGCACGCCATGCGCATGCGCACGTTCCGCTGGTAGGACGCCACCTGCACCCGCACGGACGCCTCGGCCGGTGGGTGTGCGTGGCCGCCGGGGTAAAGCCGCGTACGATCCGCTGGTGGCGGCAACGTGCGCGCTGGTGAGTCCTTTACCGGTGTGCGACCAAAACCGCCGGACACAGGGAGCCGAAGACGTCCCCTGACGGCCTTGTTTCTGCCACGATTCCGAGTGGGTGGGGCTCGGAGCCCAGCTCCCCCGCCCAGAACCTCCGCCGGGGGGACCCCCAACCGGCACGCCTATGACCAGTGGGAGAGTCACGGTGTACTTCGCCGCACTGCTCGCGCGCACCGAAGACGGGTGGGAAGCGAGCGACACAGAGCTCGACGATGTGGAGACGCTGGCCGACCTGGCCGACCTGGCCCGGGAAGCCTCGACCGACGACGACACGGTGCTCGTCCTGATCGAGCAGGAGGGCGCGTGGTTCGGCGTGGTCCGCCTGGACGGCGAGGACGACCCTCGTATCTACGTCTCCGACGCGGCCGCCGCCGCCCGTAGTTCGTACGGCGAGATCCTGCTCACCGACGAACTGCTCGGCCGGGAGCCCGGCGACGACGGCCCCGACCTGGACTCCCTCGACCTCGACGGCACGGAGGACGGTGAACCGGAGTCCACCGACGACGACGAGGAGTCGTCGTCCGCCGATGCCATCACGCACAGCCCGCTGGGTGACGGCGAGATCCTCGACGACCTCGGGGTCGACGCGAAGGAGCTGCGCACCCTGGACCCGGAGGACGCGCTGAACTCCATCGCCGAGGCCCTGGGCGCCTCGGAGGTGCTGGAGACCGTCCGCTGACCGGGCCGAACACGCCCGACCCGGGTGGGACGCCGGACCCGGCCGGCGTCCCGGACCCGGTGCGCGACCGCTGGCGGGCCGCCATGCGACTCGCCCTGGACGAGGCCGGGCAGGCGCTGCCGGGCGGGGACGTGCCCGTCGGCGCGGTCGTGCTGTCCGGCGACGGTACGACCGTGCTCGGCGTCGGCCACAACGAGCGGGAGGCCACCGGCGACCCGACCGCCCACGCGGAGGTGCTCGCCATCCGGCGGGCCGCCGCGAGGACCGGGCAGTGGCGGCTGTCGGGCTGCACGCTGGTGGTCACGCTGGAGCCGTGCACGATGTGCGCCGGAGCGATCGTGCTGTCCCGGGTGGACCGGGTGGTCTACGGGGCCCGCGACGAGAAGGCGGGCGCCGCCGGCTCCCTGTGGGACGTCGTACGGGACCGGCGGCTCAACCACCGGCCCGAGGTGATCGAGGGCGTGCTCGCGACGGAGTGCGCCGCGCTGCTGACCGACTTCTTCCGCGGCCGCTGAACCAGGCCGCCGGAGCGGTACGGAAACGGATTTCGGACCACGGCCCGGTGTGCTGTAGGGTCTCTCTCGGTAGCGTGTCCGAGCGGCCGAAGGAGCTCGCCTCGAAAGCGAGTGTGGCGCAAGTCACCGAGGGTTCAAATCCCTCCGCTACCGCTTCAGAAGGGCCCCGTCCGTCAGGACGGGGCCCTTTGTGCGATCATCTACAGCGCTCGGCCCGAACAGTGCCGGCTACAGGCAACTCAGCGACCGGGAAATCACCGACAGGGGGAGGCCACGATGGCGATGAACGCCAAGAGGATCGTCGTCTATGTGGTCGTGGTCTTCGTGCTGTACGTGATCATCACGGACCCGAAGGGGGCCGCGGGCTACGTCGAGATAGGGTTCGAGGGCATCTCGGACGCCGCCAAGGCGATAGGCGACTTCATGACGTGGGCCGCCAACGGAGGAAAATGATGATCCGCCACCTGGTCCTCTTCAAGCTCAACGAAGGCATCGAGCGGGACGACCCGCGCGTCGTGGCGGGCGCCGAGGCCTTCCGCGCCCTCGGCGATCAGATCGAGGACCTGCGCTTCTGGGAGTGCGGCTGGAACGTCAGCGACCGGCCCATCGCCTACGACTTCGCGATCAACTCGGCCGTCGAGGACGCCGACGCGCTGCGCCGTTACCTGGAGCATCCGGCCCATCAGGCGGGCGTGGCCCGGTGGCGCGAGTTCGCCACCTGGGTGATCGCCGACTACGAGTTCTGACGGCCGGTCACCTCTCAGCCGTACGGCCGTACGGCTGCATGCTCAGCCCCGCATCGGAACGGTGCGGGGCTTTTCCGTGTCTTATGCCCTAATTCATCCCTCAACACGTGCATATGCGGTGCTTGAACACGATGCACCTGTCTTGTGATGCTATGACCGCTTTTGACGGATGAGTTGATCGACGAAGAGGTGGCGTTGACCGTGTCGGCCAGGACTGCGCCGCCCCAGGATCCCGTCTCGGCTCCGGCCCCGGCCACAACCACGGGCACGGCCCCGACCTCGGCCGCCCCGGCCCCGACCCCGGACACGACCACAGACCCGGCCACGACCCCGACTACAGCCCCGGCCCCGGCCCCGGCCCCGGAGAAGCGGCGCGGTGCCGACACCCGGGCCCTCACGGCGGTGCTGTTCACCCAGTTGAAGGAGCTTGAACCCGGCACGTCCGAGCACGCCCGCGTGCGCGGGGCACTCATCGAGGCGAACCTGCCGCTCGTGCGCTACGCGGCCGCCCGCTTCCGCTCCCGCAACGAGCCGATGGAGGACGTCGTCCAGGTCGGCACCATCGGGCTCATCAACGCCATCGACCGCTTCGACCCGGACCGGGGCGTGCAGTTCCCGACCTTCGCCATGCCGACGGTCGTCGGCGAGATCAAGCGCTACTTCCGCGACAACGTCCGCACGGTCCACGTCCCGCGCCGGCTGCACGAGTTGTGGGTGCAGGTCAACAGCGCGACCGAGGACCTGACGACCGCCTTCGGCCGCTCCCCCACGACCGCCGAGATCGCCGAGCGGCTGCGCATCACCGAGGAGGAGGTGCTGTCCTGCATCGAGGCCGGCCGCTCGTACCACGCGACCTCCCTGGAGGCGGCCCAGGAGGGCGACGGGCTGCCCGGACTCCTCGACCGGCTCGGCTACGAGGACCCGGCCCTGGACGGCGTCGAGCACCGCGACCTGGTCCGCCACCTCCTCGTCCAGCTTCCGGAACGGGAACAGCGGATCCTGCTGCTGCGCTACTACAGCAATCTGACCCAGTCGCAGATCAGTGCGGAACTCGGCGTCTCCCAGATGCACGTGTCCCGGCTACTCGCGCGTAGCTTCCAGCGATTGCGATCCGCAAACAGGATCGACGCATAACCGGAACGAGCGAATCGCCCATCAGCGCTGTTCCCGACACCTTCGGGCTGAAAAGCCGTCAGACCCCTTCTTTCCAGGGCCGATTCGGTTCTGACTTGTCGACAAGTCCCTACAGCGCGTTGCCGACATGTGACATTCTGCGGGAAGCGCGTTTGCCGTGGCTCCGGCTCCGGTATTCAGGTGAGGGCTGCGTTCTCCTCGTCAGAGAGCGTGGCCGCGACCGTCCCGCGACCCAGAGGGGGTGGCATGTCCGCAGACCAGGGCAGCTCCAAGGTGCTGACGCTCACGAAGAGCGAGACGCCCTCCCCGGCGCTCGAGCCGCTCGACGCCCTCAACGACGTGGCGGCCCTCGAGGCCGCTCCCGCCCCGGCTGTTCCGGCCGCGTCGGCCTCGCCGGCCTCGGAGAACATCGACACCCGCACCCTGTCCCGCTCCCTGTTCCTGCGGCTCGCCGCACTCGACGAGGACAGCCCCGAGCGTGTCTACGTCCGGGACACCCTGATCGAGCTCAACCTCCCGCTGGTCCGTTACGCCGCGGCCCGGTTCCGCTCGCGCAACGAGCCGATGGAGGACATCGTCCAGGTCGGCACCATCGGCCTGATCAAGGCGATCGACCGCTTCGACTGCGAGCGGGGCGTGGAGTTCCCGACCTTCGCGATGCCGACGGTCGTGGGCGAGATCAAGCGCTTCTTCCGCGACACCTCGTGGTCGGTGCGGGTACCCAGGCGCCTCCAGGAGCTGCGCCTGGCCCTCACCAAGGCCAGCGACGAGCTGTCCCAGAAGCTCGACCGCTCCCCGACCGTCACGGAACTGGCCACCGTGCTGGGTGTGTCGGAGGAGGACGTGGTCGACGGCCTCGCGGTCGGCAACGCCTACACCGCCTCCTCGCTGGACTCCCCGACTCCCGAGGACGACGGCGGCGAGGGCTCCCTGGCCGACCGCCTCGGCTACGAGGACACGGCGCTGGAGGGCGTGGAGTACCGCGAGTCGCTCAAGCCGCTGCTGGCCAAGCTGCCACCCCGGGAGCGGCGGATCATCATGCTGCGCTTCTTCGCCAACATGACCCAGTCGCAGATCGGCGAGGAGGTCGGCATCTCGCAGATGCACGTCTCCCGGCTGCTCACCCGGACGCTGTCACAGCTGCGCGAGGGGCTCATCAACGACTGATCGCAGGGTCCGGCGCCTTCCGTACGACGGGGCGCCGGACACCACGGCGCGCTGCCGTGGTGACGTCGGCTCCGGCCGCCGAGGCGCCGTTCGGGCGCGTCGGCGGCCGTCGTCTGTCTGGGGGCCGTTTCCCGGCCGCGCGCGGGGGCGGCGGGGCCGGCGAAGAAGGAGGCCGACGGGGAGGAGGGGGGCGCGGGCGCCGGTGGACGGAGACGGGACAGCCGGAGGGACCGGAAAAAGAGGGAAGGGACCGGAAAGAGCGGAGCGCCCCGCCGATCGCCTTGCTGAGGAGTGGTTCGCCTACTTGAGCGCGAGCCAGGCGACGGCCGCGACGACCGCCACCAGGACGACGACACCGACGATCAGGCCGATGCGCGGGCCGGAGGAGGTCTGCTGCTGCGCGCTCTGGGGAGGCGCGTCGTCGACGAACGCGCGGAACATCTGAGTGCTGCCGGCGGGGTCGTGGTTGCCCTGCGGGCCCTGGGTGTTAGCCATGGCCCGAGACCCTAGCGAAAACGCTGCCACCGCCCAAGCTCGGGGCCCCGCAGCCCACTTGGCACCTCACTTTGCACCTCGCCCGGCGGGAACCCCGACGGGCGGCTGAACGCCGGTCGGCTCGCATCGGCCGTGGCGCTCCGGCAGACAGCACCTCACCTGCAGGTTTACATTCGCCAATACTTGCCTTTGCCAAGTTTTTGCGCCTCCGTCGGCCGATTTGTTTGCCTGTGGCAACCAACGACCTTTACGGTTGCCCAGAGCAACGAATTCGGGAGGTGTGATGGCCGAGCAGGCGCAGTACGAAGAGCTTGCGCGCCAGCTCAGTGCCGTCGGAGCCGTGAAGCGGGACATGGGGCGGATCCTGCCGTCCGACTGCCCGGCCGGCTCGGCCGCCGTGCTGACCCTGCTCGGCCGCCACGGGGACATGCGCATGAGCAGGCTCGCCGAGCTGCTCGCCGTGGACCTGTCGGTGACCAGCCGGCACGTCGCGCACATCGCCGCGCGCGGCTGGATCGAGCGGCTCCAGGACCCCGGGGACAAGCGTTCGCGCATCCTGCGCCTGACGCCGGCCGGGCTGGACGAGCTCGACGAGCTGACCCGGCGGAGCACCCGCCTGCTCAGCGAGCGGCTGAGCGACTGGACCGACGACGAGGTCGGCCAGCTGATCCGGCTGATGACCCGCCTGCGCGCCAGCTTCGGCGACTGCCGTTCCGCTCCGGCCCGGATCCCCGCGCCCGTTGCACCCAAGACCACCCGTACACCCGCAAGCACGTAAGAAAAAGGAAGCCCATGGCAACGACCACACCAGCCGGTGTGCGGGCCCACGCCAAGCATGGAGGAGGCTCCCCCGGCAGCACTCCGATGACGCACCGGCAGATCATGGAGGCGCTCTCCGGGCTGCTGCTCGGCATGTTCGTGGCGATCCTGTCGTCCACGATCGTCTCCAACGCGCTGCCGCACATCATCGGTGACCTCGGCGGCGGCCAGTCCGCCTACACCTGGGTGGTCACGGCCGCCCTGCTGTCGATGACCGCGGCCACTCCCCTGTGGGGCAAGCTCGCCGACCTCTACAGCAAGAAGGCGCTCGTCCAGATAGCGCTCGTCATCTTCGTCCTGGCCTCGGCCTGCGCGGGTCTGTCGCAGAACCCGGCCATGCTGATCGCCTGCCGTGTGGTGCAGGGCATAGGCACCGGCGGCCTGTCCGCCCTCGCCCAGATCGTCATGGCCGCGATGATCTCGCCCCGCGAGCGCGGCCGTTACTCCGGCTACCTCGGCGCCACCTTCGCCGTGGCCACCGTCGGCGGCCCGCTGCTCGGCGGTGTCATCACCGACACCTCCTGGCTGGGCTGGCGCTGGTGCTTCTACGTCGGCGTGCCCTTCGCGGTCATCGCGCTGATCGTCCTCCAGAAGACCCTGCACCTGCCCGTGGTGAAGCGGGAGGTCAAGGTCGACTGGGGCGGCGCGTTCCTGATCTCCGCCGCCGTGTCGCTGCTGCTGATCTGGGTCACCTTCGCCGGTGACAAGTACGACTGGGTGTCCTGGCAGACGTACGCGATGGTCGCCGGTGCGATCGTCCTCGGCCTGCTCTTCGTGCTCGTCGAGTCCAGGGCGAGCCAGCCGATCATCCCGCTGCGGCTGTTCCGCAACCGCACCATCACGCTGGCGTCGCTGGCCTCCCTGTTCGTCGGTATCGCGATGTTCAGCGGCACCGTGTTCTTCAGCCAGTACTTCCAGCTGGCCCGGGACAAGTCCCCGACGATGTCGGGCGTCATGACCATCCCGATGATCGGCGGTCTGTTCGTCTCCTCCACCGTCTCCGGGCAGTTCATCACCCGGACTGGACGGTGGAAGGGCTGGCTGGTCAGCGGTGGCGTACTGGTGACCGCGGGTCTCGGCCTGCTCGGCACCATCCGCTACGACACGGAGTACTGGAAGACGGCCGTCTTCATGGCCCTGCTGGGTCTCGGCATCGGCATGATGATGCAGAACCTGGTGCTGTGCACGCAGAACCAGGTGTCACCGGCCGACCTCGGCTCGGCCAGTTCCACGGTCACCTTCTTCCGCTCCCTCGGCGGTGCGGTCGGCGTCTCCGCGCTCGGCGCGGTGATGGCCCACCGGATCACCGACTACGTCAAGGACGGCCTGTCCGACCTCA
Source organism: Streptomyces cyslabdanicus (assembly GCF_052663305.1). Classification (NCBI taxonomy): domain Bacteria; kingdom Bacillati; phylum Actinomycetota; class Actinomycetes; order Kitasatosporales; family Streptomycetaceae; genus Streptomyces; species Streptomyces cyslabdanicus. The sequence goes on along the minus strand of NZ_JBQRUW010000008.1, from coordinate 44,341 downwards.
GCCCGAAGTACGCGGCCGCCCTGTCCTCCTCCGGCGCGAGCGACTCCATCCCGGACATGAACGCGCTGCCCAAGCCGCTGCGCACGGTCATGGAGAGCGCCTACGGGCACGGCATCGCCGACATCTTCCTGATCGCCGCCGCGCTGGCCGGCGTGGCCTTCCTGATCACGCTGTTCATCAAGGAGGTCCCGCTGCGGACCAAGGGCGCGCTGGCGCAGGCCGGCGAGGCCGAGTCCGCGCCGGTGGACCCGGCCGCCGCCCCCGTCGTCGCCGAGTCCCGGTCCCCCCAGGCCGCGGCCGGCTCCGCCGGGGAGCGGGTGCCCAGCTGGGCGACGGCCGCCTCTCCCGCCGAGGGCGCCGGGAACGGTACCGAGGGCACGCTGCGGCCGGCCGCGGTCGCCATGGTGGCGCCCGGTGGGCCGGGCGCCGGTACCGGCGGCGGGATCCCGGTGCACGGCTTCGTCCGGGGCGCCGAGAGCGCGCCGGTGCCGCAGGCCGCGGTCACGCTGATCTCGCTGGCGGGCCGCCAGCTGGGCCGGTCGGTCGCGCAGGCCGACGGCTCCTACACCGTGGACGCGCCGGGCTCGGGCTCGTACGTCCTGATCGCCTCCGCCGACGGCTTCCAGCCGCAGGCGTCCACCGTGGTCGTGGGCGGCGAGCCGGTCGCGTACGACATCCTCCTCAGCGGCACCAGCGGGCTGGGCGGTGTGGTCCGGGCCGTCGGGTCCGGGCTGCCGGTGAAGGACGCGATGGTGATCGTCACCGATGTGCGCGGCGACCTGCTGGCCACCGGGACCACCGGGGAGAGCGGCGAGTTCTCCTTCGCGGAGCTGGTGCCGGGCGCGGTGACCGTCGCGGTGAACGCCGCCGGGTTCCGGCCGCGGGCGCTGCCGGTCGAGGTGGGCGGCACCGGGGTGACCCAGGTCGAGATCGACCTGGAGGCCGGAGCGCGGCTCCAGGGCGTCGTCCGCGCCCCGCACGGTCCCCTCGCGGACGCCAGGGTGACCCTGGTCGACGCGGCGGGCAACGTGGTCGGCACGTCCACCACCGGCGCGGACGGGGCCTACGCCTTCACCGACCTGAGCGGCGGTGACTACACCGTCATCGCGACCGGCTACCCGCCCTTGGCGACCGCCCTGACGGTCACGGGTCCCGGTGTCGACGGCCACGACATCGAACTCGCCCACCCCGGCGAGTAACCCCGGGCCAGGATGCCCATGAGGCCCGGGCGGCATCCCGGGTCACGGTCCGGCTCGTGGCGGGGCGTGCTCCGAGGGAGCCGCGCCGCGCCGCGGGCCGGTCGCTTTCCGACCATTTTGCAAGGCTGTGCAGGGAGAGAACGGGATGGGACTGACCGCGAGGATCCGCACCCGGGACGGATGGGCCGTGTCGCACGCGGTCGTCACGATGACCGACATGACGGGCGCGCAGGTGCTGCGGGCCGAGGCCGACGCGGAGGGCGCCGTACGGGACACCGCGGCGCTGGCACCGGGTGCGTACACGGTGATCGTCACGGCGGTCGGGTACGCGCCCACCGCCTCCAGCGCGATCGTCACCGCGAGCGGCCGGGCCGAGATCGGCACGGTGACGCTGACCCGGCAGGGCGGCGCCGAGCTGCCCCCGCCGGGGCCCTGGACCATCGACCCGGCGCACTCCTCGGTCGCCGCGGTCGCCCAGCACCTGGGGATCTCCAGCGTGCACGGCCGGTTCACGGACTTCGCCGGCACCGTCGAGATCGCCCCCGACGACGTCACCAAGTCCCGTGTGGAGGCGGTCATCCGCGCCGACTCCATCGACACCGGCAACGGCATGCGCGACGGCCACCTGAAGTCCGCGGACTTCCTGGACGTCGAGCGGCACCCGCGGATCACCTACCGCTCCACCGGGGTGACCGCCGCCGGCCCCGACCGCTGGACCGTCCACGGCGAGCTGGGCATGCGCGGCGTGGTCCGCCCGGTCGACCTCGACCTGGCCTACCTCGGCACCGGCGCCGACCCCTGGGGCGGCACCCGCGCCGCCTTCCGCGCGACGACCGAACTGCGCCGCGAGGACTTCGCCATGAACTACAACCAGGTCCTCCAGGCCGGCATCGCGGCCATCGGCACCACGCTGAGGGTCGAGTTGGACATCCAGGCGGTCCAGGGCACCGTGCTCCCGACGGCGTAGTCCACCGGACCCGCGCCACATGCGGGCGCCCGACCGAAAAAGACTTGGGTGCTGTGGGGGGAAATGTTTTCCCTGTCGCGCCCCCCGCTGCGCCACTAGGCTGGCGGGCATGGCCCCGAACATCGCGACCAACACCCGCGTCTCGCTGGATGAGCTGCTCGACTTCGTACGGCCCCGCCACCGCGCCCTGCTGCTGACCCGCAGGAGCGACGGCAGCCCGCAGGCCTCGCCGCTGACCTGCGGAGTCGACGACTCCGGGCGGATCGTGGTCTCCACCTACCCGGAGCGGGCCAAAACCCGCAACGCCAAGAGGGACGAACGGGTCGGCATCGTCGTGCTGAGCGACGACTGGAACGGGCCGTGGGTGCAGATCGACGGCACGGCCGAGGTGATCGACGCGCCGGACTCCGTGGAGCCCCTGGTGGAGTACTACCGCACCATCGCGGGCGAGCACCCGGACTGGGACGAGTACCGGGAGGCCATGGTCAGGCAGGGCAAGTCGATCATCCGGATCACTCCGCGGCGCTGGGGACCGGTGGCGACCGGCGGGTTCCCCGCACGGCTCGCGCCGCACGACGCGTAGTCAGCCGCGGGCGACCATCGCCTCGATGCCGGCGACCAGCAGGTCCAGGGCGAAGGCGAAGTCGCGGTCCAGCATCTCCGCGACCGTGTCACCGCCGCGGGCCGCCATGAGCGTCGCGGACTCCCGGAGCACCTCGGTGGCGTCCGGGGCCCGGGTGGCCGCGCTCATCGCGTGCCGGAAGTAGTCGTCCGGGGCCATGCCCGCCTCGGCGCAGCGCGCCACGAAGTGGCCCTCGATCGTGCCGTAGCCGTACACGAACTGGAAGACGGCGGAGATCGCCCCGGTCAGCCGCTGCTCGGACAGCCCGGTACGGCGGATGACCCGCTGCACCGTGCCCGAGAAGGCGAGCGAGTTCGGGCCGATGTTGAGGAACGTCCCGGCGAGCGGCGACAGCCAGGGGTGGCGCACCAGCAGCGCCCGGTACTCGGTGGCGAGCCGGCGCAACTGCTCGCGCCAGTCCGTCGCCACGTCCGGTTCGGGCAGCCGCAGCTCGCCGAAGGCGGCGTCGAGGGCGAGTTCGAGCAGGTCGTCCTTGGTGTCGACGTACCAGTACACGGACATCGCCGTCACGTTCAGCTCGGCGGCGAGCCGGCGCATGGAGAACTTCGCGAGCCCCTCCGCGTCCAGCAGCCGCACGGTGACCTCGGTGATCCGCTCCCGGTCGAGACCGGACGGCTGCCCGCCGCGCCCGCCGCGGCGCGCCTTGCCCTCCAGCCAGACGCTGGTCCGTGCCGCGCCCTTGGCCCCTTGGGCTGCCTTCACCATGGCGCACCTTCCTCGACTCCTGAACCGCCGGTCATGCCGGGCGCCCGAAGGCGCGCGGGGCGGTGCCCGGCAGGCGCCCCGTCGCAGCGCGCGACCGGCCACGACGAACGCGCGGCCGCGCGGCGGCCGTACCGCCCGAGCTAGTGTCGCGACAGGCAACGTTTGCCCCGTCGCGGCCCTAGTGGGTCACCACCATCCCCGAGTCTGCCCGCTCCGCCCTGCGGAGCAACGCGGCGGCCAGCAGGCCACCGAGCAGCACGGCCACCGCTCCCACCAGCTGACTGGTCTCGAGCCCGGCGGAGAACGCGTCGGTCACCTGCTTCTTCTCCGCGGCCGACCCCGCCGCGGCCAGGGCCACCGGCAGGGACACCGCCGCGAACCGGGAGTTGAGCACCGCCCCCAGGACGGCCACCCCCAGTCCGTTGCCGAACTCCGCCAGCGTGCCGTTGATGCCCGCCCCGACGCCCGCCTTGGCCGGCGGGATCGCGCTCATGATGGCGTGGGCCATGGCCGGGTTGGCGATCGCGCAGCCGGCGCCGATGAGCAGCAGGCCAAGGAGCGTGCCGCCGTACCCGCCGGAGGCGAGCGTGGCGATCGCCACCAGCCCGCCGGACATCAGCACCATGCCCAGTCCGATCGCCGCCGGGGTGCCCAGCCGCGTCGTCCAGCGGGCCGCGAGTCCGGTGAAGTTCAGCGCCACCACCGACAGGGCGAGCGGCGCGGTGCGCAGTCCGGCCTCCAGGGGGCCGTAGCCGAGGACGAACTGAAGGTGCTGGGTGAGCAGGAACAACGCGCCGCCCATGCCGAAGGTGATCAGCACCGCGCCGGCGACCGCGCCCGTGAAGCGGCGGTCGCGGAAGAAGTGCATGTCGAGCATGGGGTACGGGATCCGGCTCTCGTAGAACGCGAAGAGGGCCAGCACCACCACCGCCGCCGTCGCCGTGACCAGCACCCGCGGCGACGTCCAGCCGTGCGCGGGGCCCGAGATGATCGCGTACACCAGCGAGGTCATCCCGATCGTGGACAGCAGCGCGCCGAGCAGGTCGGGCCGGTCCCCTCGGGGGTTCTTGGACTCCGGGACGAGGGCGAGGACCGCGACCAGGCCCAGCACGGCGACCGGCAGGTTGATCAGGAAGATCGCGCCCCACCAGAAGTGGTTCAGCATGAAGCCGCCGATCAGCGGGCCGATCGCGAAGCCCAGGGCGTTGACGGCGCTCCAGATCCCGATGGCCTTGGGGTGCTCGGCCGGGGCGAAGATCTGCATCGCCACGGCGAGCGTGGTGGTCAGCAGCAGCGCGCCGCCGACGCCCATGCCCGCGCGGGCGGCGATCAACTGCCCGGTGGAGTCGGCGAGTGCGGCGACCAGCGAACCGATGCCGAACAGGGCCAGCCCGGCCACCAGCATCTTCTTGCGGCCGTACCGGTCGGCGGCGCTGCCCGCGGTCAGCAGCAGCCCGGACTGCACGAGCGAGTACGCGTTGATCATCCACTGGATGTCGGAGGTGGCCGCGCGCAGTTCACGGGTGAGGGACGGGATCGCGACGTTCAGAACGGTGTTGTCCAGCAGCACGGTGAGCTGGGCGAGGCAGATCACGCCGAGGATCAGCCAGCGCCGGGGGTGCCCCTGGGCGGCCTGGGAGGAGATCTGCTCCGGCGAGGTCGTCGACATGCTATACACCGTATAGGAGTGCCGTGCGGCGCACGGCGGCACAGGCGGTGGCGGCTGGGCGCGGCGGCGCGGAGGGTGGCGACCGGGCGCGGAGGGTGCCGCCTCCGCCTCACACAGCGGGCTTGATCAGGTAACCGGCGCCCCGCCGGGTGTGGATCATCGGTTCCCGGCCGGCGTCGATCTTCCGCCGCAGGTAGGAGATGTACAGCTCGACGACGTTGGCCTGCCCGCCGAAGTCGTACGACCAGACGCGGTCGAGGATCTGCGCCTTGCTGAGCACGCGCCGCGGGTTGCGCATCAGGAAGCGCAGCAACTCGAACTCGGTGGCGGTGAGGTGGATGTCCTGCCCTCCCCGCGACACCTCGTGGCTGTCCTCGTCCAGGCGGAGGTCGCCGACCACGAGCACGGATTCGGAACGCCGGTCGGCGGCCCCGGAGCGCCGGATCAGCCCCCGCAGCCGCGCCACGACCTCCTCCACGCCGAACGGCTTGGTGACGCAGTCGTCCCCGCCCGCGGTCAGCCCGGCGACACGGTCCTCCGCGGCATCCTTGGCGGTCAGGAAGAGGACGGGCACCCCGGGCAGTTCGCAGCGCAGCCGGCCCAGGACGGCGAGTCCGTCCGTGTCGGGCAGCAGCATGTCCAGGACGACGGCGTCGGGCCGGAACTCGCGCGCGGCCCGTACGGCGCCCCGCCCGTCCTGCGCGCTGCGGATCTGCCAGCCCTCGTAGCGCAGCGCCATGGACAGCAGATCGGTGATCGGCGGCTCGTCGTCCACCACGAGTACCCGGACGGGGTTCCCGTCCGGCCTCAGCAGTTCGGTGCGCCCCTGGGGCGAGGTCGTGGTCATGGGGGACACCCTTCAGGGGGCCTCTGAGAGCAGGCTTTCACCTGTCTGTGATTTCACTGAGAAACCCACAGGCGACTCTCAGGAAACGGAGTCCCCCTGCGGTCCGAGTCCCCACCCGCGGCCTGCGGCCCGGGACTTCACCCGACGTCCGGCAGGCTTCAGAACAACCCGTCCTGCTGTCCTTCCCGTACACCCGACGGATCCCGCAACTCCCTTACCGGCACGGTGAATCCCCCGCTTCGGGCAGGCCGCAGCCCCCAGCCCGCCATCAGCCGCGTGTCCAGCACGACGACCCCGCCACCGGCCGCCAGGTGCAGATCGGGCCCGGCGGCCGCGACCAGCTCACCGCTCACCACCCCGCCCGCGACGAGTTCGCTCACCTCGCCCACGGCGGTCGGCAGACCGGCCAGCCCGAAGATCCCGGCGTGATCGACGGGCCGGAACGGCTTCCGCTCCAGCGACTCCGGCCAGCCGCCGAGCGCGCTCGCCCGCGCGTGCAGCTCTTCGATCTCGGTAGCCCGCTCTTCCTCGGTCGCCGGAAGCGCGGACCGTACGACCCGCTTCTCGGCGTACGGAATCCGGTCCGGGACCCCGAGCGCGGCGCGCAGCAACTCCTCGGTGCGGCGCGCCGCCATGAGCGGGCCCGCGCCCAGCCAGCTGAAGCAGACGGCACCCTGCTCGAGCAGCCGCGCGGAGCCCCGCTCCACGGCGGTGATCCCGACCTTGAGCATGCCGGGCCCGAACCAGGCCAGATACACGTGGTAGGGCCGCGGGTCGTCCGCGATCGTGTCCGCGGCCACGGAGTGCGCCCGCTCCAGCCGCGCGCACTCCTCGCACCGCGCCCCCGCGCTCCGCCCCGGCACCACCGCCCTCAGCGGGCACGCGTGCCCCCGCGCTCCCACGCAGGTCCGCGCTCCCCCTTCCGCGATCTCGAAGGCCACCCGCTTTCCCCACGGCAGCGCGCTCGACCGCCCGCCGTCCCACACCAGCACGGGACCGTCCGGCGACCACCGCAGCCCTGAGCACTTCCACACGCGCGTCATCCCTTGCGAGAGTACGGGTCGCCACTGACATTGATACGTCGGTGCGACTCGTCGCGGGGTGAAGGGCCGCGCGCCGCACGCGGAAGTCCTCCGAGTGACGGCCGTGGAAATTCCTTGGAAAAAACCTGTTCCAGGAGAGCCAAGCCTCCCGACCTGCTCACGAGGCCTCCCTCCGGGGGTTAGGTGACATACCTCACAGAGAAATATAGGCACCCTGAACAACCATCCCGGTCCGCCCCTTTTCATCTCGGCGAATTTCCGTGGAGGGAAACGCAGGGCCGGAGAACCACCAGCCCATCCTTTACTTGGGCTATACACTCGCCGGCGTCCAAGCCGCCCCCCATGCGCTTATCAATGGCCGTTCTCCTTTGCCTTCGATCAGGAAAGGTCGCCCATGAGATTTCCCCGTCCTCTCGCTGTGGCCGCCGCCGTCGCGGTGACCACGCCCGTCGTGCTGTTCACCGCCTCCGCATCGGCACTCGCCGCCGGGGCGTCCGCGGCGCAGGTGCAGAATCAGCCGACGTACGCGGAGCTGCTAAAGGCCGCCGCCAACGCGCAGAAGGCGTACGAGGAAGCCGTCCTCGCCAAGGAGGAAGGGCAGAAGAAGGTCAAGGCCACCCTGGACGCCCTGGACTCCGACACGCACCCGCTCAAGGCGGCCACGATCGCCGCGGACAAGTCGGCCAAGGAGGCGGCCGGCGCCGAGGACGCGGCCGAGAAGGCCGTTGCGGACGCCAAGGCCACGCTGGAAGCGGCCCAGAGCGACACCGAGAAGGCCGAGGCGCGACAGGCCCTCGAAGCCGCCGAGACCGATCTGGCGACGGCGGCCGAGGCCAAGCAGAAGGCCGACGCGGCGGCCGAGGAGGCCCACACCGCGCTGGACGACGCCAGGGTGGCGGCCCTCCGCGAGTACAGCCTGGTCCAGGACGGCCCGCAGAAGGCCCTGGAGGCCAAGAAGGCCGCCGACGCAGCACTCGCCACCGCCAAGGAGTGCGTCCGCGAGGACGGGCTGACCTCGCTCGCGGTGGGCCTTCCGGCCGAGGTCGTTGCCGGGACCACCGTCGACTTCACCCTGCGCGTGACCAACGGAACCGAGCGCACGCTGACAGTGGACCCCCTGACGTTCTTCCACGTGAGCGGCGAACCGGCCCGTGAGAAGAGCCACCTGGAGGTGGAGTGGTCCAACGGCTCGGACTGGCAGGCCCTCAACGGCAACGAACCCGAGCACATCGCGCACATCGACGTCCTGAAGCCGGGCGAGCAGAACGATGTGAAGCTGCGGATGAAGGTCGACTCCGAGGCCCAGGCCGCCGACGCCCTGGCCCTGTTCGCCAGTGACGCCTCCGACGCGTACAACCCCTGCGTCCTGGGCCCGATGAAGCGCTACGACTTCGAGCTTCTGCCCGCCGGCAGCAAGACCGGCCCGGCCGACGACGCCGAGCCCGGCCGGCCCGGCGAGAACGACGACGAGCGGCCCGGCGCTGTGAAGCCCGGTACGGGTACGGGCCCCTCGGCGCAGGGCGGCGTGTCCAAGCAGGCGCCGCAGACCGTGTCCACCGGAACCGACACCGACGGCAATCTCGCCGCGACCGGTGCGTCCTCCGCGACGGCACCGCTCGCTCTCGCGAGCGCGGTCACCGTCGCACTCGGCGCCGGAGCGGTTCTCGTCGCCCGCCGCCGCAAGGCCGCGGGCAACGTCTGACCGCGGGGGCGCCCGGCCCCTTGGCGGTCGGGCGCCCGGTGGGACGGCTGCTGCCGGGAGGAAGGACAGAGGCCCTGTGGAGTGCTCCACAGGGCCACTGCTCTGTTGCCGACTCTGTTGCCCGACCCGCGTCCGCTCAGCTGAAGGGAACGGCGTCCGCGGGGGCGGTGTGCCAGTTGGTGACGATCGGGTCTTCGACAGTGATGGTGCCGACCGGCAGGGAGACCGGGTTGGGGTCGTCGTCACCGACGCCGACGATGATGAAGTCCAGTTCCTTGCCACCGTTTCCGTTGGTGGTCTTCGGGTTCACCCCGGCGTAGGCGGTGGTGCTCCCGCTCAGCTTGATCTGCTTGCCGACGCTCTGCTCCGCGGGACCCGCCTGGGTGCCGTCGGATCCGAACGCCACGGTCGGAAGCGCGGCGGGCAGGTAGCAGGTGATCCCCGGCTTCGCCTTGGCCATGATCAGGATGTATCCGCCGGCCTGGGTCTCCGACCTGGTGCTCCAGGAGATGTCGTTGGCGCCGCAGCTCTGCCCGACCTGCTCCCGCTTGCCGTCGCCGGTGTCGGCGCCGGAGCCGGCCGCGTCCTCGGTTCCCCTGCCCGTCGCGTCGGAGTCCTTGCCCGCGCTCTCGCCGCTGCCCGCGGCCGACGAGCCGGACGGCGCGGCCGCGTCGCCGGCGGGCGTGGCGGACGAGGAACCCTGCGCGGCGCCGCTGTCCGCGTCCGCGTTCGCGTCCTGGCACGCAGTCATCAGCATGGCGCCGCCCACGACGGCTGCGGAGACGAGGAAGGCCCTGAGACGGTTGCCGGACATGAAATCCCCCTTGGTGATCAGTGGTCGCGACCGAAGCCGCGTCGGCTCCCGGTGGTCGCCTGATCACTATGAGGGGACCGCGGGCCGAAGGGATACCGATGCCTTCGTTCCAGGACGACGCCGTCACAGACCAGTGACATGATCACGGACAGCTCAGGTGGTTCGCATGTGTCGCGACGAACCGTCCGTGGTCAACCATCGTCGACCTCCCCACAGCGGCCGTGGAAGTCCTCCCACGCCTGCCGCTGGATCTCCTCGGCGTTCGCGAGGAGCTGCTCCAGGGGTTCCGCGGCCCCTGAAGGGGGAGGGGGCATCCGCGTGAGCGTGTCGTAGAGGTACTCGCAGGCTTCGGCCTCGGTGCCGAAACCCCGCAGGACACTGTCCTGGGACCGTTGACGCAAGCCGACGGTCCAGGCATCCGCCTCACGGCGCAGGAAGTAGTAGGCGTCCGGCTGGACGGGGACGTCGTGGACGCCTGCGATGTCGTAGAACGCCTCGGGCACGTCCGCTTCACGGAGTCTTTCGACGAGTTCTGCGCTGTCCATCGACCCGGGCCGTGGGGATCAGGTCACCGACAACGCGTCCAGGTACTTCGCGTTGACGAGATCGGAGACCGACGATTTCGTCAGGTACTGGAGTCCGCGGCCGGGCTGGCCGAACCAGGGCCTGATCGGGCCGGCCTCGACGGTGAACGGCTTGAGGACCCGGTAGAGGTGGTAACTGTACGGAAAGTCCTTGACGTAGGCGTCGAGATTGCTCGGCGGAATCGCGCGCTTGGCGAACGGCGTGCCCGCGGGTGCGAGGAAGTTGCCGAAACCGCTGCCGAAGAGGTCGACGAGCTGGCCCCTGCGAAGGGTCAACGGACGCTCGACCGGCTTGCCGTTCTTCAACACGAAGCCGTTGTTGTCGGGATACCACCAACCCGACTTCCCCGTCTGGGGATCCGTCTGCCAGTAGCACCCGAGGAACCAGTACGTCGAGGTGTGGTCCGCGCGCTGATACCCCTTCAGCATCTGTCCGAGGGCCCCTCTTTGGGGGAGATACCTCGGTCCCAGGCGCCAGTCGTTGAGGTAGTAGCGCTGGTATTCCGTTTGCGGGGCGGTGTTGGACCCGCGGCTGCGATGCGCGGTCGGGCAGTGCGCTGCGTCTCTCGCACTCGCACGGAGCTGGTCGGCCTGGGCCGTGGCCGGCGAGATGCCGATCAGCAGGAGGAGCGTTGCGAGGGCGCTCCCCACGAAAGCACGCAGTACGCGCATGCGGTGTCCCTTCTCTTCCGGCACCGACCAGGCGCCGCGTGAGAGCGGGCGGCCGGTTTCGGTGACCGGCCGCGGGCTTCGTCGTGGTACGGGACTCATTTCATGCGCGGCCTGTGCCTCCCCGGGCGAAGGCCGCGCAGATAGTCACCCGAACCGATGAGCACAAGCCCTCGGATGGCCGACCCCTGGGGACCATCGCATCGCCCGGTCCGCGAGGGACTCCCGGGAAGGCGCAAAGCGGTGCGCGAGGCGTTACGACGTCCAGCCGCTCTTGAGGCCGACGGGGATGCGGACGGAGATCTGCGTGCCGTCGTTGCCGTCGACACCGCCGTCATCTCATCGGACCCTCGTCACCCCGCGATCGGTACGCTTCCCGCGGAGGTGCGGATGTTCACTGTGGTGTTCCCGGGCGCGTTGGGTGTCATCTGCATGGCGGTCGGCGTCTGGTTCGTCGGGCGGCAGCACCGTCGGCGCGCGGGCACCCGTGCGGGCTGGGGCACCATGGCGATCGGAGTGGGGCTGTTGTTTCGCGCGGCCGGCTTCCTGACCGGAAACCGCCAGCCACTCGGCTTTGCCCTGACTGCCTGCTTTGCGGCATTCAGTGTGACCGGCTATATCCTGGTGCTGCGCAATCGCGACCGCGATCTCTTCCGAAACGGCCGCGGCGGCCGAAAGCGCCGAAAGCTGCCTCCGCTGCACCCGTGAGGGGCAGGACGGGGCCCCTGAAACGCGAGAGGCCCCGGATCACCCGGGGCCTCTCATCGCCGATGACCACCCGCCCGCTGGCTCACCCCCATCAGGATGATGCCGGTCAGCAGAAGCGCGCTGCCGAACAGGGTCCCCCACTGCCGGATGCCGATGTCGCTGAGCACCAGCCCGAAGACCACCTGCCAGCACAGGGCGAAGCCGGCCACCAACTGACCCCAGCCGTAGAGGCGAACGCGGTAAACCCGATGCCGGTTCATGGGAAGCACCCAGCCACGGGTGATCGTCGCTGTGCCCGAGGCGGCAAACAGCAACGCCAGCAGAACAAGAGGTAGGACGAGATAGCGCTCCATGATCCCTCCCCGCACGCCGGACCCACGCCGGACGCCGCCGTGATCATGGCACCCGCCGCACACCGCGTCCACGCGCTGGTCTGTTGACCGTTGGTGGGTGTTGACGGGCGGCCGGGGTCGGCCAACGGGCGCGCTCAGTGCTGTATTGCGAGTCCGGGACAGTGACGCCTCATCGCGTCCAGAACCTCCTCAGGCGGCACCGGCAAGGTGTTCGTGGTCATGTTGGCCGGACCAAAGCCGAGTCGTGCGTTCATGGACGCAGTGCTGCGGACGAGCTTGGGTGCTCGAGCCAGATAGGCGTCCGGATCGTGCAGTACCAGCTCAATGAACAACTGCGAGGTTTTACCTACCCGCTGCTCTCGTATCCGCACGGCGGCTATCTCGTCCCAGCCGAACCGGCCCAGCCTCGCGTGGTCCACTCCCGCGTCGTCCAGCACCAACTCCGATCGGCCGTGGTGGAGCAGGCGCTGGATGATGAACACCGAGCAGAACCCGAAGAAGGACACGCCCAGCCCCCCTACCACCATCATCCTCACGGTGCTGTGGGCGACCAGGAAAACAATGCTCAGAGCGACGAAGCCCAGAGAGCCGGCCAGCATGGCCCACACGCGTCCCTTGGCGAGAGGGTAGACCGTCGGGGGCAGTGGATCGCCGTTTCTAATCACGGGCTCAGACGATAGGACCAGAGCCGTCGTCAGCGGAAGCCTTGCCACAGACCGTCCGGTGCCGAGAACGGCTACACCGCGTACGTCCGGGTCGACCTGCACGCCGAAGCCAAGAAAGGCCCGGTCACCACCGGCACCGCACCCTCACCGCGATCCTCGCCTACTGGCCACCCCGCTGCGGAACACTCGGCACACCTGCAGCTCGCTCCTGGTGGCCTTGAAAGTGCACCCGAAGGTGACACAGCGCATCCTGCGGCACTCACGATCGCCATGACGATGGAGGTCTACGCCGAGGCGAGCGAGGAAGAAGTGCGCCCGTGATCGCACCACGCCCCCGAGGGTGTGCGCGGTTCGAGCCGTACCAAGGCTCGTCCGCCCGGCTCCAGGATGGGCGTCGACCCGACCCGGAGCCGGGCAATGGCACCATCCGCCACGCTCTGACTAGTGGCGGGCTCGCTGATCGTCGACCAGGGCCAGGCTGTGCTGTCCGCCTGCGGCGATGGTGCGTACGTGGGTGAGAAATCGGGAGCACGGGGCTGCCTGACCGGGCGCGCACACCCGCACCGGCGTCTTCCGGTTGATGGTGGTGCCATCACCCAGCTCACCGAAAGCGTTGTCTCCCCAGGCGAGGACGGGGCCTCTCGGCTTGTCGTGGTCGGCCACAGCGGTCTGCCGAGCGCCCGGGGACGCGGCGGTGGCCATCAGGGCCGCTACGGCGACGGCGACAACGCGCCTGAGCAGCGGCCTGCCATGGCGTGCGAGAAACATGGGAATCCCTTCATGCAACTGGTCGGGGACCGGGCTGCGGACCGCGCCCTTGGAAGATGCCTGATCGACTTGCACTCATCAGACAGATATGCCGCACGCCTCGACGATTTCCTCGCTTTATAAGAGGCCATCCGCCGGTATTTCGCCCTGATAGACCTGAGAAGTGGCCTCCAGCTGGGCCGCGGCCCCGGCCCCAGATGCGGGGCGGCCGGCATGGCTGGAGGGTCGGGGCGGGCGCCCCGAGGTGCATGGCCACCGGGAGATGATCGACGCGGTGCGGTACTTGGTCGAAAACGGCGCCAAGTGGCGTTCCCTGCCCACGGACTTGCCCTACTGGCGGGTGGTGTACGACTTCCTCCGCCGCTGGCGCCGCCACGGCTATGTGCGCGAGCTCTGGCAGCGCTGCCGTTGGCGTACGGGTTGCGTAGACCGTCTCCGTCAAGGGGCGTTGCCGTATACCCGTGGCATCCCTCATAGGGGCCAACGGGCAAAAGGTCATCTGGCAGGGCCGGCTCACCCGCCCGGCGTTGAGCGAGCCATCCCGAGCGTCTTTGGGACGGTGCCTCGGTACGCAGGTGCCGGAACCCCAACCGTTCGTACTACGCGTGCAGCCGGTGTTCGTGCGCCACGTCGTGCCGACGTCCGTAAGGTGCGCTTTCATGATCTGCGTCACACATGCGCTTCCCTGCTCCACGAACAGGGCGCCGACGCCCGAATGATCATGGAAGTCCTGGGCCACAGCTCCATCCGCGTGACCATGGACATCTACACCTTCGTACGGCTCGACTCCCAGCGCTCCGCCTTCGACCGCGTCGGGGACGCGCTGAGGGGTGACGGCAACGGGCCAGACCATGACGACGGCGCGGCCGGTGTCCTCGTAGCCATCTGATCAGCCTCGCTGTGAGCGCTTCAGTCGGCCGGAGGGACGACTGAAGCGCTCATGCAGTCAGGCGACTGTCGGCTTGGCGCCTGTTCAGCTCTGTTCCCGCTCCACCGGAAGCCACAGCTCAGCGTCGGCTTCGGTCTTGTCCGGGGACAGGCGGGTACGCAGGATCTCGGGGCCGGGGCGGCTGCGGTACGGGTTGGACGGGAACCACTCCGTGAACACGTCCCGCCACAGCTCCTGGATGGCCTGCGGCACCGGCCCCGAGGTGGTGAAGACCGCCCAGGTGCCGGCCGGGACGTGGAGAACCGCAGCGCCGTCGGGCGCAGCCGCTGACGTGATCACCCCGTGGTAGTAATCGAGTTCGGTACCTTCGGCGCGGCTGGGGTCCAGGTCGTCGCAGACCGCGACGATGCCCTGCGGCTCCTGGTCCGACAGCTTCTCCAGGCGCTCCAGAGTCTGCGGATCGATCCCGCGGACGAAGTCGATGATCGCCTGGTTCGGTCCCGCGTGCACCAGTGGCACCCGGGCCTTGAGGCCAACAACGTTGAAGTCCGGCCTGTCCACTACGCGATAGCGCATGCTGCTGCTCCCTTCGACGGTGAGGCGGAAGGCCAACCGGGGCTGGGAGACGAGCGCGGCGCCGGTGCGCCGGGCCTGGCCCGGCCCGACCCCGTGCATGGCACGGAACGCCCGGGCGAACGCCTCGCCCGAGCCGTAGCCGTAGCGCACCGCGATCTCCAACAGAGACTCACGCCCTGCGAGCACTTCGGCACCCGCGACCGTGAGCCGACGGCGCCGTATGTATTCCGACAGCCGCATGCCCGCGAGCGCGGAGAACATGCGGCGCAGGTGGTACTCCGACGTGACCGCGATCCGCGCCAGCTCGGCTACCTCGACGTGCTGGTCGAGGCGGCGCTCGATGTAGTCCAGGCTCTGGTTGAGACGCTCCAGCACTCCCGGCCTCCTTCCCCTTTCGCGATCACCACGCTAGGCAGCAGGCACCCTGCCAGACCCGACATCCCGTGCCCGATCAGGTCGGGTCCGCGCAGCCGCCCAGCAGACAGAGCACAACGACGTCCGCACCCGGCTGGCTGAAGTGCGAGGTGCTCAGTCACACCCGCTCCAGCTCCCCGAGGCGGTGGCCGTCACATACTGCCGTCAAGGCAAAAGCCAGAGGCCCTGTGGATCTCTCCACAGGGCCTCTGGTCTGCTGTGCACTCGGCAGGATTCGAACCTGCAACCTTCTGATCCGTAGGCGCGTGCAGCACCATCACGAACCGCTCGCCTGCCGGGATCTGTTGGCTCGCCCACCGATTGCGGGTGTGTCGCCGTGCTCGGTCGTACGCCTCTGTTGATGTCAGCCACTGATGTCACGCCAGGCCCTGGAAAACCGGCGCTCATAAAACCGTGACCTACCGGATGGGCGTGGCGGGTGGCAGGATCACGCGGATGGCCGATCATGGTGAGTTGTCGTTGCGATGGGAAGGGAAGTCCGCACGCTGGTGGACCGCGGTGTCCGCGCTGGTCGCGGTTGCGGCGGGGGTTGCGGCAGGCCTCGGTGTCCCGGACGCCACAAAGTGGGGAGTTCTTTCTGGGACCGTGGGTGTGGGGGCCGCCGGGTGCGCGCTTGGGATGCTCAGGCGACGGGTGGAGGCGGGCCCGGACGGGCTGCGGTTCCGCACGGTGCTGCGGTGGCGGCGGCTGAAATGGGACGAGATCGTCCGCTTGGAGGACCTGCGGGTAGCTGCTGCCGACCCCCGGCTCCGTCATCAGAACCTGCGTGTCGCGGCCACACTGCACGACGGCTCCACGATCTGGCTGCCGGTGCCATGGGTCGGCGCCGCCGACATCAGAGACTTCGAGAAGCAGCTGTCCCAGTTGCGTGCGCTGCACCACCGTTACGCGCGCAGCACCCGGGGGTCGTAGCTCCCAGCGTTCATGCCGGGCCAGATCTTCACCGCGAGCGGCCACAAGGGCGGCACCACCGTCAACATCCGCCGGGCCGTGATCAAACGCAACCACTTCCACAGCTAGCGCGTGGCGGTGCCCTGCCGGTTACGACCCGCGCGCAGGCTCACCGACGTCAGGAGGGTGCCGGTCAGTAGAAGCCCGTAGCCGGACAGGGTCCACCACTGCCGGATGCCGGGGGCCCTGACCACCAGCCCGAAGACCACGGGCCAGCACAGGGCGAAGGCCATCACCAACTGACCCCAGCCGAAGAGGCGAACGCGGCGAACCCGACGCCGGTCCCAGGGGGGCACCCAGCCACGGGTAACCGCGGCTACGCCCGAGGCGGCGATGAGCAACACCGTCAGACCATAAAAGAGGTCGAAATAGAGCCTCATGGTCCCTCCCTGCGCGCCGAACCCACGCCGGACGACACCGTGCCGCTGCCCTGCCGATTACGACCCCTGTACTGGCCCATCGTCATCAGGATGATGCCGGTCAGCCCAAGCGCGCCGCTGAACAGGGCCCCCCACGGCCGAATGTCGGGGTCAGTGAGCACCAGCCAGAACACCACATACCAGAGCATGCCGAAGGCCCACACCAACTGGCCCCAGCCATAGAGGCGAGGGCGGTGAACCGGCCGCCGGTTCGTGGGGGGCCTGGGAGGCACCCAGCCACGCGTAATCCCCGCTACGCCGGAGGCGGCGAAGAGCAACGCGATCAGAACACCTGGTATGGCCATGTAGACCTTCATGGTCTCTCCCTGCGCGTCGGACCCGCGCCGGACGCCGCCGTGAGCATGACACCCGCCGGGCGCCTCGTCCACGCGCTTCCGTGCCCACGACGCTCCTGATCGGCCGGACAGTCCCAGCAACGCCAAGGGCGGCCCCCACTCACGCCAATGAAACGGGGCCGCCCTTGGACGTGTTCCGCGCCCGCTACCGCCGCCCCCTGCTCCTGACCGGCATCGACGTCGGAGTCATCCGCCCCGACCTGGCGGAACGGCTCCTGCCGCTGCGACTGGAGCGACCCCGCGTCCGACGCACCGAGGCGGAACTGTGGGCTGAATACGCAGAGGTTCTGCCCATGGTCCTCGGCTCCCTCCTGGACCTCACGGTCAAGGTCCGCGCGGTCGAAGCGGAAACCCCCACCGACCTGCGCATGGCCGGACTTCGCCCACCTGTGCGCACAGCTCGACGCCGCCACCGGCCTCGGAGCGCTCACCGCCTACCGGGCCAGCCTGGACGACCTCAACGACGACGTCATCGAGGGCGATCTCCTCGCGCCGACCGTCCTCAGGACGCCGCAGACATCGAACCGGGCGCACAACAGCGCATGACCTCCACCGAGTGGCTCCACTGCCTCACCCGCCTCTACACCGGCGAGGACTTCCGCCCCCTGCCCAAGGGCTGGCCCACCACCGGCAAAGTCCTCTCCGACCGCCTCAAGCGCCTCCAGCCGACCCTGGCCGCCCGGGGCGTCCTGATCGACTCGGGCCGCACCAGAGAGGGCCGCTACATCGAGATGACCCGCTCACCGGCCACGCTCCCACACGAGCAGCGGCAGGCATTCTGACCGGCGACCGCCGACCCGCTCGCACAAGCAAGAGGAGCACCACCGTCCTGGCGTGCTCCTCTTGCTGTTCGGCGCTCGCGCCGCCCGACGGTCGCGCCGCGAAGCGGCTCCTTCTTCACTCCCTGAGCCGCACCGCACCACCACAGACACCCCTTCTCTTTTTCCTAAGAGAGGAACGCTGCGTCACCTGTGTCACCGGGGCCCGGAAAACGGCGGGTGACCTGCGCATACAGCCGTGACGCAGACGGCCAGCGGCTGCGTCACCCCGCGTCACCCGTGACGGACAGCCTGCGTCACCGGTGACGCACCCCCAAGGCCCTGCGTCACCAAAACCCGCAGGTCAGAAGCCTGAATGACGCAGGTGACGCGGTGACGCAGAAATCCACACGTCGGACAGACGCGGGCTCCTGAGAAGCCCCTGAACCAACTTCATTCGCAGGCCCCGCCCCTCTCCCGGAGGTCTCAACGTGCTGACCGTCGTCGCGAGCGACCCCCAAGCCCTCACCGTCCCGGAGGTCATGACCGCTCTGCGGCTGAGCCGCAGCAAGGTCTATGACCTCATTCGCACCAAACAGCTCCACAGCTACACGTCCGGCCGGGCCCGCCGCGTCCCGGTCGACGCAGTTCGCCAGTACATGCATGACCGGATGGAGGAAGCCGCTTAATGGCCAAGCGTCGCGCCAACGGCGAAGGAACGATCACCAAGCCTGCGGACGGCCGTTACCAGGCTGCTGCCTACGTCTACCGCCCTGACGGGACCCGCACCCGGAAGTTTCGTCTACGGCAAGACCCGCGCGGAAGTGGCCGAGAAGCTGACGGAGTTGCAGGAGAAGACCCGTCAGGGCATCCCGGCCGCCGAGTCCACCATGGCGCTCGGTGACTACCTCACCTACTGGCTCGCCACCATCGCACCCCAGCGGCTCAAGCCGTCAACGCTGAACAGTTACGAGGGTCTGACCCGCCTGTACATTCGACCCGCTCTCGGTAAGAAGCGACTGAACCGGTTGTCGCCGGCGGACGTGCGCCGGTTCCTCGCGGAGTTCAAGGACTCCTGCCTGTGCTGCCTGCGGGGTGCGGACGCGGAGCGTCCGGAGGGCAAGCGCTCGTGCTGCGCCGTGGGCCGTTGCTGCAAGCGTCGCCCGTCCGCCCGGACCGTCCAGTACATCCATGCCGTCCTCCGGTCCTCGCTGCAACAGGCGATTCGGGAAGAGCTGATCGCGCGGAACGTCGCGCGGATCGTGGAGACCCCCACCGTCACCCGCAAGGAGGTGCGTCCACTGGACGCCGCAGAGGCTCGCATCATGCTCAAGACCGCTCGCTCCCACCGCCTCTACGCCCTGTGGCTGCTGCTCGTGTCCACGGGTCTGCGGCGGGGTGAGGCGCTCGCCCTCACCTGGGCGGACGTCGACCTCACGAACGGACAGCTCCGCGTCCGCCGGAACGTACAGCGCATCCGGCGTGAGCTGATCTTCGGCAGCCCCAAGACCATGCGCTCCATCCGTACGGTGTCCCTCCCGAAGCACTGCATGCGGGCCCTCGCACAGCACCGAGCCCAGCAGGAGCGGGAACGCAAGGTCGCGGGGAAGAAGTGGCAGCCGGCACCGGGGCAGCCGGACGGGCTGATCTTCACCACGACGACCGGCCGCGTCACGGACCCTCGCAGCCTGAACCGGATGCTCACCATCCTGTGCCGGGACGCCGGCGTACGACGCGTGCGCGTGCACGACCTCCGACACACGTGCGCCTCACTCCTGCTCGCGCAGGGCGTGGACGCTCGCACGATCATGGAAACCCTTGGGCACAGCACGATCACGATGACGCTCGACACCTACGCGCACGTCATGAGCACGACGCTCAAGGCCGCCGCCGACCGGATGGACGACGCCCTCGGACTGGACGAGTCGGAGGAGGGATCAGACGACGAGCAGGGGTCGCACACCGAGGAGTGATCGGTGCTCCAGGCCGCGTTGATGTCAGCGGTTGATGTCAAAGGCCCCCCGGAATGATCCCGGGGGGCCTTTGACCTGTGTGCACTCGGCAGGATTCGAACCTGCAACCTTCTGATCCGTAGTCAGATGCTCTATCCGTTAAGCTACGAGTGCTTGTTCTGTTTTGGTCTTCGCTTCGGGCCCTTCCGGGCCGCTCGCGGCGACAGGAAGAACATTACATGACTGCCGCCGTCATGTGAAATCCATTCCCCCCACCCCTTGTGACCTGCGGAAACACGGTTTGGAGCGGGGCGTGGCCGACAACGCCGAAGCCCCGGTCTGGAGGGACCGGGGCTTCGGTGATCATGCGCGGAGGCGGAGGGATTTGAACCCTCGATGGGCTTTAAGGCCCAAACCGCATTAGCAGTGCGGCGCCATAGACCGGACTAGGCGACGCCTCCAGCACAACCACTCCCGCGAGCGCGCGAATGGTGCGTGCAGATGATGACACAGCCGAGTGGGCCGTCACCAATCGCCCCCTACGGTACTAGGCCGGTGGGGCCCAGGGCAAAGCCCTTGTGGTGGCGTCGGGCGGGCGGCGGGCAAGCCGACGTACGGGGCGCAACGTCCCGGGGCGCGGGGCGTTAGTCCGGGCATGACGCAGATCGGATCCCTCCCAGCCCGACGTTCCGTGATCTCGCGGGCGCTGGCGCTCGGCGCCTCCGCCGTGCTCGCCGGGCTCGCCTCCGTCTCGGCCGTGCCCGCCGCCTCGGCCGCGGTGCCGCCGCCCGTCCGGGCCGAGGACCGGGCCGGCGACCACCTCACCGTCACCGTGCGGCACGCGGGCGCGGGCAGGGACGGGACGTACAGGCTGTACTGCCACCCGGCCGCGGGCAGCCACCCGGACACCCGTCGCGCCTGCGACCTGCTCGACCGGAACACGCGCTGGGGGCAGGAGCCCTTCGCGCCCGTGCCCGAGGGCAGCGTGTGCACCATGCAGTACGGCGGTCCCGCCACCGCCCGCATCACCGGAACGTGGGCCGGGCGCCGCGTCGACGCGTCCTACGACCGCGGCGACGGCTGCCGGATCGACCGCTGGAACCGGCTCGTGCCGCTGTTGCCCGACCTCGGCGCTCAGAGGCCGACCGCGGTGTCCCGCAGCGGCGCGCAGCGGGGACGGGCGGGTGGGTGCCCGCACCGGCGTGCAGGCGGGGTCGGGGTGCCGGTGCGTACCGGCGCGTAGGCACGTGTCCACGGCGTGGTGGCCGTGAGTCGTAAAGATCTCGCGGAGGTCGTGCGAAGCGAAGCCGTTCGGTCAGAGGTCCGACGTCAACTCCGCCGTGCGACCTCCCTCTCATCCGGCGTCGCGGCGGCAACCTCTGCGCATAGACTCCCTCGCGTGACACGCTGCGGGCCGGTTGGCAAGATGGCCCCCGCGGTCGGCAAGGTGCGGTGACAGGGAGGAAGCGTCTCGTGAGCAGCAGGCCATCCCGAGGCGCTGCTCGCCTCGCTGCCATACTCGACGCGCTGCCCGACGCCCTGGTGCTGGTCAACGCCAACGGCACCGTCGTCAACGCCAACACCATCGCGCTGGAGGCGTTCGAGACGCCGGGTACCGCCCTCGTCGGGCGGGGCCTGCTCGATCTGCTGCCGCAGTTCGACTCCAAGCTGATCCCCGGCTCCATGCGCAGGCCCGACCACATCGACCCGCACGGGCGGACCAAGCCGACCCGGATGACGGCCCGGCGGACCGACGGGTCGGAGTTCCCGGTCGAGGTCACCAGCGCGAACCTGGAGAACAGCCAGCAGGCCTACGACGGCCACGGCTACAGCGGCGACGAACTGCTGATGCTGGTCGTCCGCGACCTGTCCGGCACCATCGACACCGAGGCCGAACTGGCGCGTTCTCAGCGGCAGACCGAGATGATCCTGCGGGCCGCCGCCGAGGGTGTCGTGGGTACCGACACCGACGGGCGGGTCGTGCTCGTCAACCCCGCCGCCGCGCAGATTCTGGGCTACCGGGCCGGCGACCTCGGCGGCCGCGAGCTGCACACCCTCGTCCTGCACTCGCGCGCCGACGGCTCCCCCTTCCCGTACGGCGAGTCGCCGCTGGCCGACACCCTTCGCTCCGGGCGCAAGCACCGGGTGCGCGGACAGGTGCTGTGGTCCAAGTCCGGCGACAAGGTTCCCGTCGATCTGACCACCGCGCCGGTGCGCGACGGCGACCAGCTCGTCGGCGCCGTCATGACCTTCACCGACCGGCGCCCCTACGACGCGCTCGCCGACGAGAAGGCCGCCGAGGAGCAGCGCCACGAGGAACGGCTCGAACAGCTCACCGAGAAGCACGCCTCCGAACTCACCGCGCTGCGCCAGCAGCACGCCACCGAGATCGAGGAACTCACCGAGCGGCACGCGGAGCAACTCGCGGCGAACGAGGAGCGCTACGCCGCCCTCGGCGAGCGGGAGAAGGACCGCTACGAGGCGCTGGCCGGCCGGTACGAGCAGCTGCTGATCCTCCTCGGCGGCTCCCTGCGCGGCCCCCTGGACGAACTGCGCCGCGAGCTGGCCGCCCTCGCCGCCGACGACGCCGGGCAGCTCTGGCCCGAGGCCAACCAGGTGCTGCACCACCTGTCTGCCGGGTACGCCCGGATCACGACGCTGATCGACAACGTCCTCGGCTACCAGCGTCTCGACGCCGGCAGCGAGGAGATCATCCGGACGAACGTGATGCTGGACGCGGTCGTCGCCGCCGGTGTCGACGGCGCCGTCGAGCTGATCGGCCCCGGGCGGGTGCAGTTCGCCGTGCACGCGCCGCCCATCGAGGCCGAGGTCGACCCGCGGCGTCTGGCCACCGCGCTCGCGCACCTCGTCGCGGACGTCGCCGGCGTGGACGCCACCGGGAACTCGCCCGTCTCGGTGGGCGGTTACATGGACAACACCGTCGTGGTGGCGGCGGCGCAGCGCGGTGAGGTCGTCCGGATCGAGGTGCGCGGGCCGTACGCCGGGGGAGACCCGGTGCACGAGCCGATCGTGCGCGGGATCGTCCGGGCGCACGGCGGTGTCCTCCAGACCCACGAAGTACCGGGCATGAGCGGCAGCGCGTACGTCCTGGAGGTGCCGCTCGGCGGCGGTGCCGGCGTCGTCCCTGCACCGGCCCCGGCACCGGTCCACGCCCTGGAGCCGGCCGCGGCTCCCGAAGAGCCCGCCCCGGCGGAGCCCGCCGTGTCCGAGCAGCCTGCGGTCGGCGGGCGGAGGCGGGCCCGGCGGTCCTCGACGGACGCGTTCCTCGAAACCGACGACCAGGCGGAGGCGGCCGCCGGTGCCCCGGCGGCTCCGACCGGTCGGCGCAGGCGGCGGGCGGCCGAGCCGTCCCAGGAGACCGGGCAGGTCCCGGCCGCGGGAGCCCAGGTCGCCCAGGTCGCCCAGGGCACGGACGGCTCCGGTGGTACGGGACGGCGGCGCGGACGGCCCGCCGACGACGCGGACGGCGTGTCCGAGGGCGCCGTGGTCATGGCGGGCGAGCACGGCGCGGGAACGGCGGCCTCGGGTACGGGACTCGGCGGTACGGTGCCGCCGCAGGGCGTACCCGTGCCCACCGGGCGGCGCGCCCGGCGCGAGGTCGGCCGACCCGAGGCACTGCCGGCGGCGCTGCCCGCGGCCGCCGACGCACAACCCGAGGCGGTGCAGGCAGAAGCGGCGCAGGCAGAGGCGGCGGGCAGCGAGAACCCGGCGGCCTCCGCCCCGCAGCCGGGCGGGCGCCGTCGGCGCGCCCTGGCCGCGGCGTCCGAGCGTGCCGTCGCGCAGGAGGCGGCTTCCCGTCCGGTGTTCGCCCTGCCGCCCGCGGAGGCGGACCGGCCCGCCGAAGGCCCGGAGGCCGCGCAGGCGCCCCGGGTGCCGACGCAAGGTGCCGCCGTCCCCGTCCCTCGGGGGGACGAAGGGCAGCACGACGCGGTACTTCACGACCAGGCCGACGAGCACACGCCGCCGCAGCCGCATCCCACCAGCGCGCCGACGGGACGCCGTCGGCGGGCGGTGGCCCAGCCGCAGAACACCGCGACAGCGGGCGCGACGCCCGCGCCGGGTGCGCCGGGTGCGCCGGGTGCGCCGGGTGCGCCGGGTGCGCCTACCGGGGCCGTACCCGTGCCCTTGTCGGGCGCGCCCGTGCAGGGTACGGCCGGACCGGGCGTTCCGGTGCCGGCCGACCCCGGTGGCGCCCAGGCGCTCGCGCAGGCTGTGCCGCAAGGGACTCCGGGGCAGCCCGTCGCGCCGCGGGGGGTGCCCGGACAGCTCACTCCGCAACAGGTGACTCCCGGTCAGCCCATCGCTCCCCAGGGCCTGCCCGGACAGCCCGTCGCCCCGCAGGGCGTACCAGGACAGCCCACTCCGCAACAGGTGACTCCCGGTCAGCCCATCGTTCCCCAGGGCCTGCCCGGACAGCCCGCCGCGCCACAAGGGACTCCCGGTCAGCCCGTCGCTCCTCACGGCCTGCCGGGACAGCCCGCCATGCCGCAGGGCCTGCCCGCTCAGCCCGTCGCCCCGCAGGGCGTGCCAGGGCAGCCCGTCGCACCGCCGGTGGCTCCCGGACAGCCGGGGGCGGGGCCGCAGGCTTCCGTGCAACAGCCCGTTCCCGGTCAGGCGCCGCCCGCGCAGCAGCCGTCCGAACAGGCCGCCCTGCCCGCGCAGGTGCCGTCGCCGGAACACGGGGCCACGGGCACGGTGCCCGCTCCCGCGCTCGGCATCCCCGGTCAGCCGCTCCCCGCGCAGCCTCCCGTACTCGCTCCCGCGCAGAACCCCGCCGTCCCGGCCCCGGCCCAGCAGGCCTCCCCCGCGCAGCCCGTTCCCGCGCAGGGCATCCCGGCCCTGGGCGCCCCGGCTCAGGCGGTCCCCGCCCCGCAGCCGGTCCCCGGCGCGGGTGGCAGCCCCGTACCGCCGAACGCCACCGGCACCCCGCTGCCCCCGGCTCAGGCCCTTCCCCAGTCGGCTGCCCCCGGTGCGCCCGGCATGCCCGGCACACCGCCCCACGGCACCCCGGCCGCCGCAGGCACCGCCCTCCCGCCCGAGCAGGTGACGGGGCCGGCCGCCGTACAGGCCCAGCCCGGCCCCGGGACCGCGGCACCGCGTGTGGCCCAGCCGTTGCCCGCCGAGGCCGCCGCGCCCGTCGACCCCAACTCGACGCAGGGGCGGGCGTTCAGCGTGCGCACACTGGGACAGGGCGTGCCGTTCAGCCGGCAGGCGGCTCAGGCGCAGGCGCCGCAGCCGCCGTCGGCCACGCCGCCCCCGCAGACGACCGGCGGTTCCGGCCGCCGACGCAAGCTGGGCACTCCGCCCGACCCGGCCGCCGCGCGCCCGCAGACGGCGCCACAGGCGCAGGCACAGACGCAGGCACCGACGGCCCGCCCGCACCCGTCGGCCGAGCAGCCCACCGCGCAGCCCTCCCGGGGCGGCCCCGCCGTGGCCGTCGGCACCGAAGGCGGCGGACGGTCGTACGCCATCGGGGCTCCGGACGAGAACGCCGCCGAGGGTCCCGAGCCGCTGGACGGTCCCGGTGGTGCGGTGGAGATCGCGGACACCCCGCGGCCGCAGCCGATGGACGACGAACTGCCCCCGGAGCCGCTGGACAACCCGCGCCGACTGCTGGTCTGGCCGGCCCCCGACGTCACCACCCAGCAGGCGCTGAGCGACCGCGGCTACCGGCCGGTCATCGTGAACTCGCGCGAGGAGGTGGACGCGCAGATCGCGGCCTTCCCCGCCGCCCTGTTCGTCGACCCGCTGACGGGGCCGATCACGCGCACGGCGTTGCAGTCGCTGCGGCAGGCCGCGGTCGCCGCCGAGGTACCGGTGCTGGTCACGGCAGGACTCGGGCAGGCGACGCGCGAGGCGGCCTACGGCGCCGACCCGGCCGTACTGCTGAAGGCGCTCGCGCCGCGTGACAGCGAGCAGCATCCGCCGCGTGTGCTGCTGATCGAGGAGCACGCGGAGATCGCGCTGGCGCTGACGGCGACGCTGGAGCGGCGTGGGATGCAGGTGGCGCGGGCCGCGAGCGACGACGACGCGGTGACGCTCGCCGGGCAGTTCCGGCCGAACCTGGTCGTGATGGACCTGATGCAGGTGCACCGGCGCCGCGCCGGGATCCTGGGCTGGCTGCGCGCGAACGGGCAGCTCAGCCGCACCCCGCTGGTGGTCTACACGGCCGCCGTCGACCAGGCCGACCTGCCGCGGCTGGCCTCGGGCGAGACGGTGCTGTTCCTCGCGGAGCGGTCCACCAGCGACGAGGTGCAGAGCCGGATCGTCGACCTGTTGGCCCGGATCGGCACCAACTGACCGACCGACCGGCCCCCCTCGCGTACGACGCCGGGCGGAGAGCACTCACGCTCCCCGCCCGGCGTCGTGCGTGTACACGCGCGCGTGCCGTCCGGTCCGCGGTCAGATCCGCGTGACGTCCAGCTCTCCGGCGGCGTACTGCCTGCGCAGCACCTTCTTGTCGAACTTGCCGACACTGGTCTTCGGAACGGCCTCGATGACGGTCCAGCGCTCCGGGAGCTGCCACTTGGCTATCGCGCGCTCCTCCTGGAGGAAGGCGCGCAGTGCCTCGAAGCCGACGGTGGCGCCTGTCTTGAGGACGACGCTGGCCAGCGGGCGCTCGCCCCACCGGTCGTCGGGGACGGCGACGACGGCGGCCTCGGCGATGTCCGGGTGGGACATCAGGGCGTTCTCCAGCTCCACGGAGGAGATCCACTCACCGCCCGACTTGATGACGTCCTTGGCCCGGTCGGTGAGGGTGAGGAAGCCGTCGGGGCTGATGGTGCCGACGTCGCCTGTCTTCAGCCAGCCGTCCTCGCTGAACTTGTCGGCCGGGCGCAGCGGTTCGGCGCCGGGGCCGTTGTAGTAGGCGCCCGCGATCCACGGTCCGCGGACCTCCAGCTCGCCCGCGGACTCGCCGTCCCAGGGGAGGCGTTCACCGCCGGGCCCGGTCAGGCGGGCCTCGACCCCGGCCGGGAAGCGGCCCTGGGTGAGGCGGTAGCCGAACTCGTCGTCCGTGCCGATCGAGTGGGCCGGCGGGCGGGCCACCGTGCCGAGCGGGGAGGTCTCGGTCATGCCCCAGGCGTGGCACACCCGCATGCCCAGCCGGTCGAAGGCCTCCATGAGGGAGGGCGGGCAGGCCGAGCCGCCGATGGTGACCTGGGTGAGGGAGGAGACCTCGCGGGGCCGGGAGGTCAGTTCGGCGAGCAGCCCCTGCCAGATGGTGGGCACGGCGGCCGCGTGCGTCGGCTTCTCCCGCTCGATCATCTCGGCGAGCGGGGCCGGCTGAAGGAAGCGGTCCGGCATCAGAAGGTTGACGCCGGACAGGAAGGTGGCGTGCGGCAGGCCCCAGGCGTTGACGTGGAACTGCGGGACCACCACGAGCGTGGTGTCCCGGTCGGTCAGGCCCATGGACTCGCTCATGTTGACCTGCATGGAGTGCAGGTAGACCGAACGGTGGCTGTAGACCACGCCCTTGGGGTCGCCCGTGGTGCCGGAGGTGTAGCACATGGCGGCGGCCTGGCGTTCGTCCAGCTCGGGCCAGTCGTAGGTGACCGGCTTGGCCGCGATCAGGTCCTCGTAGTCGTGCACCTGGGCGTGAGAGCCGTCGAGCGGGGTGCGGTCGCCGGGGCCCGTGACGACGACGTGCTCGACCGTCTTCAGGTGCGGCAGCAGCGGGCCGAGCAGCGGGATCAGGGAGCCGTTGACGATGATGACGCGGTCGGCGGCGTGGTTGACGATCCAGGCGAGCTGCTCGGCGGGCAGGCGCAGGTTGAGGGTGTGCAGCACCGCGCCCATGCAGGGGATCGCGAAGTACGCCTCGACATGCTCCGCGTTGTTCCACATGAGCGTCGCCACGCGGTCGTCGGCCGCGACCCCGAGGTCCTCGCGCAGGGCGTGCGCCAGTTGGGCCGCGCGCTCGCCGATCGCGGCGAAGGAGCGGCGGTGGGGCTCGCCGTCACCGGTCCAGCTGATCACCTGCGACGTCCCGTGGATCGTCGACCCGTGGGCCAGGATCCTCGAGATCAGCAGCGGTACGTCCTGCATGGTGCTCAGCACGGCGTCCTCCCGGGGCGGCGTCGCCTACGGTGGTAAGGGATGCGCTGATTCTGCTCACATACCGTGCGGTATGTCACTAGCCCCGGATGATCGATCACACAACGTTCGCCGGCGGTCAACGCACGCGCCCGAGCTCCGGGTCCTCCCGCAGCTTGCCGAGCGCCCGCGACACCGCCGACTTCACCGTACCCACGGACACTCCGAGCACCTCGGCCGTCTGGATCTCGGAGAGGTCCTCGTAATACCTCAGGACGACCATCGCCCGCTGCCGGGTGGGCAGCTTCATGATCGCCCGCCACATGGCGTCGCGCAGCGCCTGCTGCTCCGCCGGGTCGGCCGCGCCGGGCACCGGCTCCGGCTCGGGCAGCTCGTCGCAGGCGAACTCGTCGACCTTCCGCTTGCGCCACTGCGAGGTCCGGGTGTTCAACAGCGCGCGGCGCACATAGCCGTCGAGCGCCCGGTGATCCTCGATCCGCTCCCACGCCACGTACGTCTTGGTGAGCGCGGTCTGCAGCAGATCCTCCGCGTCGCTCGGGTTCGCGGTCAGCGACCGGGCGGTGCGCAGCAGCAGCGGCTGCCGGTCCCGCACGTACGACGCGAAGGACGGGTACGCCGGAGTCCTGGTCGCCGGTACGGCGGCTTTCGACACGCTGGTGCGGACGGATGTGGTCATGCCTCCACGCTAGGAGCGGCACCCGCTCCCGCGGATCGCCCGCAGGTCCCGCAGCCGAGTCCGCCTCAGGTTGTAGGGGTGGGGTTGGCCGCACCTCCTGAAGGTGGAGGAACGGGCCGGGTGTACTGCGGGTTCACCCCTGGGGGACGTTCCGGACGGCGTCGCGGGCCGGCCGGGCCCCTACCGCGCCCTTCTGTGCCGGGGTCCCTGTGCGCGGGTCCCTGCGCCGCGATCCCCGTACGGCGGCCCCTGTGCCGCGATCCCCGTACGGCGGTCCCTGTGCCGCGATCCCCCGGAACACGTCTGCGCGGCGGAGCCGAAGCACCGCCGCGCAGAGGTGTGTTACGTCCCCACGAGCACACCCACCAGGAGGGTCAGGGCCGGCTGGTCCCCAGACTGCGCGCCGGCCCGCCCCGGCTCACCACAGCCGGGTGAAGTGGACGACGACGTTCTTGTTGCCCTGCTGGATGGCCGTGAACGCGGAGCGGTTGACCTGTGCGGTGTTGCTCTGGTTCGTGGCGCCCGAGCCGACCGCCTGCTGCTGCGTGGTGGACGAGTTGCCGCTGTTGTCGCGGCCGACCCCGCTGCCGACGAGGCCCGCGACGCCCGCGTTCGATCCGTTGCCCGCGATGGCTCCCGTGTCCGCGGCGGCGACGCCGGCGAAGAGCGCCGCGGCGAGGGGGATGGCCGCGGCAGCGGCGAGAACACGAGCGGTACGGATGCTTGCCATGTTGCTCCTCCAGTACGAGGTACGCACCGGCTGCCTTGCCGGGGAGTACATGAAGTACGGCTTTCACCTGGGCAGTTGGCCGACCGCCCGGGCTTCCTCACGACGTCGCGAGATCAGAGTTGCCCACCGGAACCCGGCGAACCACCCCGGAGCACCCGATTCGCACGCAAGCGTGAGGACATGTCGATAAACCCCTTTCGCCACCCTTCCTGCCGCCGGGAGTTCTATCGCGAGCTCCGTCGGGGGCGACGCGGACCGCTGATCCCCAGGCGCCGCAAGGGCCACAAGGCCCACACGGGCCGAGGCGCCCCTCGAAAAACCGCCCGAAAACCCCGCCCCACGGCGTCCCGCGCCCGCCTCCCCCTTTCCTTTCTCGAACATACGTACGAACATAGAGGCATGGCCACCATCGACCGGCAGGCCACGACGCTGGCCCTCGCGCACGCCCTGTCAGCCGCCGAACGCGGACTGGCCGTCATCCCCCTGTCCCGGACGAAACTCCCGGCCCTGCGCTCCCCGCACCGCGCCGACCCCGATCCGGTGGGCCCGTCCGGTCCGCCCTGCCACGGCGCGTGCGGCCGCTTCGGCCACGGGGTGTACGACGCCTCCACCGACCCGGCCCGCATCCGGGAACTGTTCGCCGCCGCACCCTGGGCCACCGGCTACGGCATCGCCTGCGGACTGCCCCCACACCATCTGATCGGCGTCGATCTGGACACCAAGACAGGCACGGACGCCTCGGCGGCCCTGCGTGAGCTCGCCCGGCGCCACCTGTTCACCATCCCCGCCACGGTGGTCGTCCTGACCCCGAGCGGCGGCCGCCACCTGTGGCTGAGCGGGCCGCCCGGCGTCGCCGTCCCCAACTCGGCCGGCCGCCTGGCCCCCGGCATCGACATCCGCGGCGCCGGCGGCTACCTGGTCGGCCCCGGCTCCCGCACCGGACACGGCGCCTACACCACCGCCCCCGGCACCGCACACCTCTTCCCGGCCCCCTGCCCGCGCGCCCTGCTGCGCCTCCTGCTCCCGCGGCCGCGCACCGACCGCCGCCCCGCACCGCGCTCGGCGGGCCGGCACGGCGAGGGCCTGGTGCAGTTCGTGCTGGGCGCCCACGAGGGCCAGCGCAACACACGCCTGTTCTGGGCCGCCTGCCGCGCCTACGAGAACGGCATCGGCCCCTTGCTCGTCACCCCCCTGGTCGACGCGGCCCGCCACACCGGTCTGACCGAACACGAGGCCCGCGCGACGATAGCCTCCGCGGCCCGCCTGACCGGCCACCGGCCCTGAGCCCCGGAGAGAGCGGCCCCGAGCGGGCGACGGATCACCGCCCCGCCGCCCCGCCGCCCCGGCCGGCGGTCGCACACCCGCGCTCCCGGAACCACACTGGTCGGTGGGGCGCTCCCGCTGGGAGCGCGTACCCACGACGGAAGGACGGCTCCATGCCCACGGACGCGTCTCCCGGCCCGCTGCGGTTCCTGGTCTTCGGCGCGGCGCTGCGGACCGGTTCGGCCAACGCACGCCTGGCCTCCCTTGTCGCCCGGCTCGTCTCCGACACCGGTGCCACCGTCGACCTCGCCGGCATGCACGAGTTCGACATGCCCCTGTACGACGGCGACATGGAGGCCGCCGAAGGGCTGCCGCAGGGCGCCCTCGCCCTGCGCGAACGCATCGAGCAGAGCGACGCCTTCGTCATCTCCTCGCCGGAGTACAACGCCTCCATGCCGGGCGTGCTGAAGAACGCGATCGACTGGGTCTCCCGGGTCCGGCCGCAGCCGTTCAAGAACAAGCACGCGATGCTCGTCTCCGCCTCACCGTCCCTGATCGGCGGCAACCGCGGCCTGTGGGCTCTGCGGATTCCCCTGGAACACCTGGGCACCCGCGTCTACCCGGACATGTTCAGCCTGGCCAACAGCTACCAGGCCTTCGCCGACGACGGAACGCTGGCCGACCCGGGGCTCCAGCAACGCCTCGCCGAGACCGTGTCGGGTTTCCTCAGCCTCGTCGAAGCGGACGTGCGCTACGTCTGCCTGGAACGCCGGTGGTACGAGTTCCTGGGCGACCGCACCGAGGCAGCCATCACCCAACGGGCGGAGTCCTGACCCCGGGTACGGGCCGCGCCCACGGCGCTTCTGGCAGGTGGCCGCGGGCGGAACCCGGATCCGGGACTCCATGAACGGGGGGCCAACAGCAGCTGCCGGTTTGGGGGTTCTGCGGGCGAGGCGCTTGTCGGAGTGAGCGCCGTGTGGATAGGTGGGGTGCGGCAGGCAACCGTGGGGAGCGGCGCCCAGGGGGAGAGACGTGCGCAGGTATGTCCACCATGAGCTGATGGCCGTCGCCGAGGCGGTGGGCGCGACACTGGTCACCGTGCCCGTGGTGTTCGGTGTGCGTGGCGTTCCCAGGGGCGAGGGTGATTGGCGGGCTCTTGCGCTCCTCGCGGCGTTCAGCGCTGTGAACGGGGTACTCGCCTGTACCCGTTTGAGCTGGCTGGGCGGCGAGAAACGGGAGTTCGAGGATGCGGTTCCCCTGGCGGACCCCGACTCGGTGTTGCCCACGCCCCGGGAGTCTCTCCGCCGCAGCATTGACCGGGGCTTCGCTGTCTTCTTGATGTTGTTCGGCCTGGTCTTCGCCCTGATATGGGTGCCCATCATGGCCTTGTGGTCTGTGCTGTTCTTGCCGGAGCGGCTCATCAAGGCGGCGTACGGGACCTACTGGGAGAGGCGTCACGGGGTCCTGTTGTGGCGCGGGCACGTTCCGGAGCAGCCCCTGGGGAAGGGCCAGTACCTCTATTCATCGGTACGGCAGCCCGATACCGCGTGACAACGCCGACGTACCCCACAGCGGACGAGCACGGACGCCTGCGCACCGTCGGCGCACGTGGCTCGCGCCCCGACGGTTTCAAGGCTGTGTGGGGCACGCGGCTCTGCAACGCAACCCCCACGCCCTGAACCGACTGCTCACGAAGATACCGACGCCGATGGACAGCGCGATCGGTACGACGTCGAGGGTCACGTGGCGGCCCCCGGCTGCCAACGACCCCAGAAATGCGATCGCCGTGAGGGTCGCGGCGGCCGCGGTAAGGAAGACCGCCGTCTCGGCCCACCACATCGCCCGCGTCGGTTGAGTCGCCATGCCGATGGTGTACATCGCCCACCTGGCTGCCGTACAGCAGGCCGCCCGACCTCAGCGACCACCGTCCCCATGGTTCGCATCGAGACGCACACCGCGACACCCCCGCGCGGGCCGTCCCGGGGCCGTCGCTCGTGGACTCATCGCCCTTGAGGACGAGGTGGAACAGCCGAAAGGCCGGGCGGTTACCGGTCTGCGGGGCGACGCAGCGAGCGCCTCTGAAGCAGGCCGCCCAGGATGAGCAACGCCATGGCGAGGACGAAGAGCGCATCCAGCACGATCTCCGAATCCACTGCCGCCTTGAAGGACGTGATCGTCGCCAGGCCCGCGGCCAGCGACACCGTCCCGTACCCCCACAGGTCCGGCCGAACTACGCGGCCCCGCAGCCACGGCGCCAGCCAACCGGTGGCCAACGCCAGGACGCCGCCCACAGCCAACAGACCACAGCCCACCGCAGCCGCACCAACAAGGAACCAGCCCACGTCCCACCCCTCCATTCGCGTGTCCCACCACGCGCGCCTGATCGTCGCACAGAGCCGCAGTCGAATGCGGGCAGATGCCGGTGACGGCCACTGGGCCGTCTCTGGGCCGTACGGGGGCACTCAGCGATGACAGATGACGACGGCCGACGACGCAACGGCCCCTGACCGATTCGCCTGGTCAGGAGCCATTCACATGCGCGGTGGGTGTGGGATTTGAACCCACGGTGGCTCGCGCCACGACGGTTTTCAAGACCTTTCGGCGAGCGGTACCCCTTGCCGCTCCGCAGCAGGTCAGACGAGTACCGGCACCTCGGAGGAGCGATCGTCGTCGGCGCCGTGCCCGCTGCGTGCCCCTTGGTCAAGGTCTTGCCTGCCGAGCCCGGAGTCCCCTGTTGCCGTCCGGTGGCTGCGGGGCCGTACCTCCGTCAGGAGCCGTCAGCTGGTCCGCCGTGATTCCAGGCGTAGACACGAACCGGGTCGAGGTGGAGCTCATTCGGTCCCAAGCAGTCGGCCGCCCAGGTGGCCAGGCGAGAGCCGCAGAAGCAGGCCAGGTTGGGGCCGTGCGCGCCAGTGGGACCGCAGCACCCGAGCCAGTTGTTCCCGAGCGTGAAAGGTTCGAGGTGCGGCAGGACGTCGTCCGGGTGCAGGACGAAGCTGTCACGCCATCCGGCGGACACCGTGATGCCGGTGTCAGCTCTCAGAAGCTCGCGTCCCGTACTGCGAGCGACGCAGCGGGATGTATCTGCGCCAACGAAGGGAGCGCCCCACGGCTCGGGGTCGATGGCGTAGTGCCCGACGGGGACGGTGGAGCGAGCCCGACCGGTCTTCTTGTCCCGCCGTGATCCGGGTCATCCACTCCCGGAACGATGGACAGCGGCACCAGGTCTCCAGTGAGCGCGGTCCCGCACTTGGCGCAGTAGAAGACGGTCACACCTCGGGTTCTACCGTGTGCCGGGCCGGAACGTCCAAGAAGATTCATCAGAGGAACGGCCCCCGACCAGCCCGAAGGGTCGCCGTTCCGGGCGGACATGAAGGCCGTCGGCAGGCAGGGAGACTGGGAGAGCAGGACCGACGCCAAGGTGCCGGCCCCGGTGGGAATCGCTGCCCGACTCGGTATCGACGAGGGCGACCTGTGCGTCCGGACCACGTACGAGTTCCTGGCCGACGGCAGGCCCGTACAGCTGTCGACCAGTTGGGAGCCGTACGACCTCACCGCGGGCACCCTCGTCGTCCTCCCCGAGGGAGGCCCCCACGCCGGGGCAGGCGTCGTGAACCGCACGGCCGCCATCGGGATCACCGTCAGCCATGCCGTGGAGCAGCCTGAGCCCAGGCAGGCGACCACCGAGGAGGCGTCGCTACTCGGCATCCAGAAGGCCGCGCTCGTCACGCACATCCGGCGGACGTACTACAGCGACCAAGGGCGGCCGGTCGAGACGGCGGACATCGTGGTGCCTGTCGCGCACTGCGAGATCGTCTACGAGATCCCGGTCAATCGCTGATCGGTCGCCCCCACACAAAGTCCCCTTGCGGCGGGCATGATGGCGAGCGTGGGAATCGATGTGGAACTGCACTCTGCGCGGCCGGCCCGCAGCAGCTGGAAGAAGGCGCGCGCGACATTCTTGCGGGGGTGCCATGGGCACGGGGACGCATTGGCCGACGCGCTGGGGGCGCATCACTATCTCGGTGTCCCTGGTCGGCTCACCGCTGTCGACCTGTACGGGGACACGGTGATGAACGAGCAGGAGGCCGCAGCCGCCCTCCGCGAGGTGCCGGGTTTGAAGGAACAGTGCACGGACGAGCAGCAGCGCGCAGCGCTGGATGATCTCGCAGCAGTACTGGATGAGTGCGTGTCCACCCCGGGCAGTTACGTGTGGTTCGCGGGCGACTGAGGTGCAGGCGCCGCCGACGCTGATCACCGTGCCCCTTCCGTGCCCGATCGAGCGGGAAACCGCGGGGAAACACGGTGACGAGCGGGCAGCGTTCAGCACAACGGCCCCGGACCATATGGCCTGGTCAGGGGCCGTTCACATGCGCGGTGGGTGTGGGATTTGAACCCACGGTGACTCGCGCCACGACGGTTTTCAAGACCGTTCCCTTAGGCCGCTCGGGCAACCCACCCCGCGCCGCTCGTGCGCGGCGGCGCGGGGACAAGACTAACGGGTTGGCAGGCGCGCGTGGGATCAGCTGTCGCCGATGCGGGAGCCGAGGGTGAGCTCCGCCGTGTGCTCCTTGCCGTCCCGCTTGTAGGTGACGGTGACCTTGTCGCCGGGCTTGTGGGTCCAGATCTCGCCGATGAGGGTGGGGCCGGAGTCGATGACCCGGTCGTCGAGCTTGGTGATGACGTCGCCGGGCTTGAGGCCGGCCTCGGCGGCGGGACCGCCCGCTTCGACCGGGTCCGAGCCGCTGACGCCCTGGTCGGTGATCTTGGCGCCGCTGGTCGTGTCCTCCAGGGAGACCGACGCGCCGATCTTGGCGTAGACGGGCTTGCCGGTCTTGATGAGCTGCTGGGCGACGTACTTGGCCTGGTTGATCGGGATGGCGAAGCCCAGGCCGATCGAGCCGGACTGGCCGGCGCCGCCGAGGCCGCCGCTGCCCGCGGACTGGATGGCGGAGTTGATGCCGATGACCGCGCCGCGCGCGTCGAGGAGCGGGCCGCCGGAGTTGCCCGGGTTGATGGAGGCGTCCGTCTGGAGGGCGCTCATGTAGGAGGCCTTGCTGTCGGAGCCGCCGTCGCTGGAGGCGACGGGACGGTTCTTCGCGCTGATGATGCCGGTCGTCACCGTGTTCGACAGGCCGAAGGGCGCGCCGATGGCGATCGTCTCGTCGCCGACGGCCACCTTGTCGGAGTCGCCGAGGGCGAGCGGCTTGAGGTCCGAGGGAGCGTTCTTGAGCCGGATGACCGCGACGTCGTAGCCCTGGGCGTGGCCGACGACCTCGGCGTCGTACTTCCTGCCGTCGGGGAAGGTGGCGCTGAGGCTGCCGCCGTCGACGGCGTCGGCCACCACGTGGTTGTTGGTGACGATGTGGCCCTGGGTGTCGAAGACGAAGCCGGTGCCGGTGCCGCCCCGGCCGCCGGTTCCCTCGGCCTCGATGGTGACCGTGCTCGGCAGGGCCTTGGCGGCCACGCCGGCGATCGAGTTCGGGTCGCGCTTGATCTGCGAGGCACCGGAGTCGGAGGCGGAGACCGTGGTGGAGCCGCCGTCCTCGTTCCTGGCCAGGGTGTAGCCGAGGCCGCCGCCCAGGCCGCCGGCGACCAGCGCGGCCACCAGGACCGCGGCGACCAGGCCCCCACGCCGACCGCCGGGCTTGGGCGCGGGCTGGTGCTGCTGGTACGCGGCGCCCCAGCCGGAGCCTCCCGCGCCGCCGTCCCCGTAGGCGGGCACGGCGGGGGCCGGGGGCGGCCACGAGCCGTCGGCGGGCGAGCCGGGGCCCTGCGGTGCGGGCCCGCCCGCCCCGTCGTGGGCTCCCGGGACGTGCGGAGGCGCGTCCGGGGGCGGGGGTGCGGCGGGGCCGCTCACGGGGGCGGCCGGGTGCGGGGAAGCAGCGGGAGTCTCCACCGGCACGGGAGGTGCGGACGGCGCCGGGGGTACCGTGTTGCCCTCGTTCTCGGTGCTCACAGCTCTTCTCCTTGGTTCACGGCTGTCGTTGTCGGTCGCACTCGGTCACGCTCGTCATGCCCGCCGACGACCCGGCGCGCTCCAGCTGTGCATGTGGTGCATGTGCAGGTGCACGTAGTCAGCTTTTCCCACGGGCCGTCAGAGCACCATAAGCCGTTGCTGTGGGTCCGAGTACATTCTTTATATAGGTCATCTCACATGAAACGGACACATTATCGACGGTTCTCCGCCGTCCCGCCCATTCCGCCGTGGTGGGACCATGACGCGGTGACCCACGTACGGCAGCACCACATCCAGGTCGTCGCCCACCGCGGAGCCTCCGAGGCCGCCCCGGAGCACACGCTGGCCGCCTACCGGAAGGCCATCGAGGACGGCGCGGACGCCCTCGAGTGCGATGTGCGCCTGACCGCGGACGGTCATCTCGTCTGCGTGCACGACCGCCGCGTCAACCGTACGTCCAACGGCAGGGGAGCGGTCTCCGCCCTGGAGCTCGCCGACCTCGCCACGCTGGACTTCGGCTCCTGGCGCACGCGCGCGCCCTGGCGCGGCCGGGTCGAGGAGCCGGACTGGGAGGTGCGGCCCGAGGACCCCGAGGACACCTCCGTCCTCACCCTGGAGCGGCTGCTCGAACTCGTCGCCGACGCCGGCCGGCCGGTGGAGCTGGCCATCGAGACCAAGCACCCCACACGCTGGGCCGGGCAGGTCGAGGAGCGGCTGCTGGCACTCCTGAAGCGGTTCGGACTGGACGCCCCGGCCTCGGCCGCGAGGTCGCCGGTGCGGGTGATGAGCTTCTCGGCGCGCTCCCTGCACCGGGTGCGGGCGGCCTCACCGACCCTGCCCACGGTCTATCTGATGCAGTTCCTCTCACCGCGGCTGCGGGACGGGCGGCTGCCGGCCGGGGTCGGGATCGCGGGGCCCTCGATCCGGATCGTGCGCAACCAGCCGGCGTACGTGGAGCGCCTCAGGCAGGCGGGACACCAGGTGCACGTGTGGACGGTGAACGAGCCCCAGGACGTCGACCTCTGCGTGCACCTGGGGGTGGACGCCATCATCACCAACCGCCCGCGCGCGGTCCTGCACCGGCTCGGCCGCTGACCTGCCGCTGACCGGCCGCCGATCCAGCCATGATGACAGGGAGTGCTCCGGCGTGTTCGGTGCGTGATCAGTCGTTCCAAATGCGTCACCGGACGCGATTCGGCCGGTTTCCGGTACAGGCCGGTGGGGCATCCACACCGTGGCGTGGGGCGAAGGAGGTCTCGGGGGTGGCGTTGGTGGTGGCACAGGAGGTGCCCACGTCGTCGAGCATGGCCGTACCCCATGGCCCTGCGGGCGTGGGGAAAGCAAGACACCGGATGCGTGACCAGTTGCGCAGCGGTGGCGTGGCGGAATCGGTCATCGACGACGCCGTACTGGTCCTTTCCGAACTCTTGAGCAATGCCTGCAAGCACGGCCGGCCGCTGCGCGGTGCCCTGGCCGGCGACGGCGACGTCCGGGCCGCGTGGCGGGTGGACGCGGGCGGCAGGCTGATCGTCGAGGTGACCGACGGCGGCGGCCCGACCCGCCCGGCCCCGGCCACCCCCTCGGTCACCGCGCACGGCGGCCGCGGGCTCAACATCATCACCGCCCTCTGCGACGACTGGGGGGTACGGGACGGCGCCGGCGGCGAGGTCACCGTATGGGTGGTCGTCCACGACGACGTGCACGATCCGGACGCCGGTCACCGTCGCGACGACTTCGCCTCCCGGATCACCGCACCGCCGGTGTCGGCCCTGCCCGACCTCGGCTTCACGGACGCCTTCGGCGACCTGGACTGAACCCGCACGCGTGCGCCGCGCCCGGGCGTCACCCGGGTCGGGCCGCGGGCGCGGGTGCGGGCGACGGCCGGTCGCACCTCTCGCCTTCCCCCTTCCCCACCGCTGCCCGCCGTCGCCTGTCATGGCCCTCCATTCCCCCGCCGCGTCCACAGGATCCCGTCGTTGACGTCGTGAACGGCTAGGCTCGCGCCCGTACGAGACGAGCCGTAACCGGGAGACACCCAGATGGCCAAGAAGCGACCCCAGACGAAGGCCAAGCGCCCGCAGCTCACGGATGGAGAGATCCCGGTCGTCGGTGCGCGCGAACCCTGCCCGTGCGGCAGTGGCCGGCGGTACAAGGCCTGCCACGGCCGGGCCGCCGCGCACGCGGTGACCGAGCTGGTGCAGCGGCCCTTCGAGGGACTGCCCGGCGAGTGCGACTGGGTGGCGCTGCGCGAGCTGGTCCCCGCCGCCACGGCCGGGCTGGCACTGCGCGACGGCCTGCCCGACGGCGTCCCGGCGGTCACGCTCGCCACGGTGCTGCCGATGGCCTGGCCCGCGCTGCGCCGCGACGACGGCTCGGTGCTGCTCGGCCTCCAGAACGACACGTCGTCCGGCGACATCAGCCGGGACCTCGCCGACACCCTGCTGCGCGCGCTGGAGGCCAAGCCCGGCACCCCGGTGCAGGGCCGCCGCGCCCCGGCCGACGGCCCGCGGCTCCAGGACCTGCTCGACCTGAAGGCCCCCTTCGAGCCGGTGGTGCACGAGGGCTTCGAGTTCTGGGTGCCGGACGCGGAGAACGCGACGCCGGAGGTCGCCGCCTCCCTGGAGCGCGCCAACGCGGCGGCCATTCCGACCGTGCGCCTGGAGAGCGTCGAGGCGGCGTACTGGTGCCGGACGCCGGAGAAGAACCACCTGCGCTGGGTCATGCCGCACCCGGAGGAGCAGCTTCTGGACGCTCTCGCGCGGCTGCACGCGGCGGGCCGTTCGAACCTCGGTGAAGGCACCCGTCTCGTGGGCTCCTTCCGGGCGCACGGTCTCACCGTCCCCGTGTGGGACCTGCCGAGCGAGATGAGCGCCCAGGACGTGGAGAAGCCGGCCGCCGAGTTCGCCGAGCAACTGGCCGCCGCGCTGGCCACCGAGACGCCGCTGACCGGGGACGAGCGCCGGGCCCGCGGCGGTCTGACCAACCGGCAGGTCACGCTGAGCTGAGCGACGGCGGAGCGGCCGGCCGCCGGTTCGGCCGCCCGGTCGGCTGCCCGGTGGCCACCCGGTCGGCTGTCTGGTCGGCCGCCCGGCCCAGGCGGAGCGAGTGATGCCTGTCACAACCCGCGGGCGGCACAGGCGGGTCGGTGACCGGAAAGGCCGTCCCCCGGCGACTGGAAATCCGGGATCGAATTTGCGAACTGCCGATCTCTTGTTACCGTTCCAGTAGCCCGGTTGCTGGTGCATCCCCCGTCGCCAGCAACCGGGCGCTTGCATGTCCGCCACCGCTCACTCAGCGCAGCCGTACGTCAACGGCCCGTCGTCATGGGCGAGTTGCTCCCGGACTTCAGCAGCAGCCCGGCACGCCCGCCGCGTTCGGCGAACGGTGAGGGTCAGGTCGGCGTCCGCGGCGCGGCAGCGCGGGCACGGCCGAAGGCATCCGGGCGACGACGCCCAGGAGGGCGAGCAGGCAGACGCGTCGCGGGTCGGCTCGGGTCGCCGCACGGCACCGGCTTTCCGTGTCCGACGGAACGACGCGGCACGAGAGGACGATAACGACCCGGGGCGGGCGGTTGGCCCGCCCCGGCCGCGACACCCCTAGAACTCGGGCGCGCTCACACCCGTACGAGTGAGGGCCTCCACCACGGCGTCGACCACGGCCTCCACGTCGGGCACCCAGGGCGAGGCGGAGCCGGGCAGCGGCGCGCGCTCCCAGCGGATCGGGCCGGCTCCGGTCTCGGAAGGGGGCAGGGCGAGGTATCCGCCCTCGCTGTGGAAGCGGAGGGAGCCGGGGACGAAGTCCTTGGCGAACAGCAACTCGCCCAACTGCTCCATGGAATAGGGCTTGACGAGGATCGCCCAGCGCGTGGGCGAGGCGACGACCGGACCGAGCCGCATGCCGACCCCGTCGAGCGCGGTGAGGGCACGGGCGGCCGGGAGGGCCGGCAGGCTCACCGCACAGGGGGCCTTGCCCCCGGTGGCCAGGACGATCGGCGCGGTGGGCCGGTTGGTCCACCACCAGCGCACCATGCGGGCGTCGGTGGTGGCCGCGAGGAGACCGGGCTCGAAGGGGTGTGCGCCGGGCACCGTGCACTCCGGGTCGGGACAGGCACAGCCGCCGCGCCGCCGCGGATCCGGTGCCACGCCCGGCAGCACGGGCCACTGCCACCGGGTCGCGAAGGTCAGGGCCGCGCCGATCGACTCAGGCCTCTCGTCACTGCGCTGGGACGGGAGCCCGCGTCGCCTTCCGGGGATCTCGCGCATGAGCGCTCGTTCCTTTCCGTTGCACCGCTGGCAACACCGTGGACCACTCACACCATGTGTCGATCACTGCACTGTGCGTACCTGTTGGCGCATCACACCCCTGCCTTCAGGCACGGGGAACCCCTATGGGCCGAACATCGGCTGCTTACACGGCAGCCCCGTCCATACTGCGTCTACCAGAAGCATGGGCGTGGCGCGGGGTGGCGGAGCATGGCGTTGTGCTGTCTTGCCTTCTGCTCTCCGCCTCCATCGCGCAAGGATGGGGCACGGTCGTCGGTGGTTAAGACGCCCGGGTCCGTCGCCAGGTTCCGGGTAGCCCCCAACCACCCCTGGCCTTCTCCGAGTACGTACCCATCACGACCGCTGTGACGCTCTGTCGAGCAGGCCCAGTCGACCGCAACGGGCCGTCACCCGAGGCAGTTTCAAGCCAACTTCCCTTTTTCGCAAGAGGTTGGGAAGAAGACCCCGAGAAGCCCTCTGACACCAGGAAACCCGGCAGGACAATGCTGGACATCCCCTCACGAGTGCGTGTACATGTGGAGACACTGCTGGCGGCGCAGAATGACATGGGGGTTTGCGATGCTTTTGAGCAATACGCACCGGTCGGAAGGCCGGACGCCATGAACGCCCCCCACCTCCCGAAAGTGGCTGGAATCGATTCAACGGTCCCCGCACCCGCACACACTGTCGCGCCCTCGTCCGCCGTCCCGGACAACTCCCCGAGCGGCCCGGCCGGCCCGCACACCCCCCGCCCACCGGGCGCCCTCCTCCAGGACCGGCTCGCCGGCTGGGTCTTCGACCTCACCACCCTGAACGAGTTCACCGAGCGGCTGGCCCGCACGAACGGACTCGACGCCGCGCTGAAGGAACTGCTGCGCTCCGGCGCCGCCCTCGTCGGCGCCCGGCGCGGCATCGCCGTCCTCGAACCCGACGACGGACTCGGCCCCGACACCACCATCGGTCTCGGCCTCGCACGAGCCGATCTCGGCCACATCGAGACCGTGCCGCGCAGCGCCATGCCCTACGGCACGCTCCTCGACACCGCGGCCGGACTGCCGGGCGGCGACGGCGAGGTCGTACGCCCCGACCTGTTCGCCGAGGACGGCCTCGATCCGCGCCACCGCGAGGTGGCCGGCCGCCTCGGCTACGCCGCCAGCTACGCGCTGCCCCTGTCCACCGAGGCCGCCGGCCGCCTCGGCGCGGCCGTCTGGTTCTACGACGAGCCCGCCGAACCGGCCGAGCGGCAGCGCCACCTCGCCGGCCTCTACCTCCGGTTCGCCACCGAGCACCTGGCGCGCCTGCTCGAAACCGAGCGCACGCGCGCGTGCATGGCGACGGTCTACGAGGAGTTGCTGCCCTCCCGGCTGCCCCGCGTCCCCGGTGTGCAGCTCGCCTCCCGGCACCGCACCGGGCCGCGCGGCGGCGGCGACTGGTACGACGCGCTGCCGCTGCCCGACGCCGCACTCGGCCTCGCGGTCGGCTCGGTCACCGGCGCCGGTCCGGGCGCGATCGCCGCGATGGGCCGGCTGCGGGCGTCCCTGCGGGCGTACGCGGTGATGGAGGGCGAGGACCCCGTCGCCGTCCTGTCCGACCTCGAACTGCTCCTGCGGCTCACCGAGCCCGCACGCTCCGCCACCGCCCTGTTCGCCTACTGCGAACCCGAGCTGCGCCGGATCACCCTGGCGGGCGCCGGGCACTGCCCGCCTCTGCTGCTCGGCGAACGGCGCACGGAGTTCGTGGAGACGTCCGTGTCCGCGCCGCTGGGCATGCTCGCCTGCTGGGAGGCGCCGAGCGTGGAGTTCCAGGTGTCCGCGGGCGAGACGGTGCTGCTCTACACCGACGGGCTGCTGCACCGCACCGGTGACCCCGCCGACCGCGCCTTCGCCCGGCTGCACGCGGCCGCGGCGAGCGTCCCGCGGGCGCTGCGCCACGACCCGGGAGCCGTGGCCGACCACATCCTGCGCACGGTCCTGCCGAACGGTC
Organism: Streptomyces cyslabdanicus; assembly: GCF_052663305.1. Lineage (NCBI taxonomy): Bacteria > Bacillati > Actinomycetota > Actinomycetes > Kitasatosporales > Streptomycetaceae > Streptomyces > Streptomyces cyslabdanicus. The sequence continues at coordinate 1,720 of NZ_JBQRUW010000008.1, read as the reverse complement.
TGGACATGACCGAGGGCACGGAGGACGTGGCGCTGCTGGCGGCGCGCTTCGAGTAGGCCGCCCGGTCACCCGGTAACAGGCGCTACCGCCTCTGGCCCCCTTCCGCACGACCGTACGATGGGGGACGGCCCAATGGCTGCATCGAGGAGGAAGACCGTGGCGCAGGAGCTGCCGGAGACCCCGGAGACCGCCGAAGAAGAACCGATCAAGCAGCGGAAGAACGGCCTGTACCCGGGCGTGTCCGACGAGCTCGCCGAGAACATGAAGTCCGGCTGGGCCGACACCGAGCTGCACGACCTGAAGCCGGTCGAGCAGGCGGAGCACACCGCGCGCCGCCGCGCCGCACTGTCCGCACGCTTCCCCGGCGAGCGCCTGGTCATCCCCGCGGGCAACCTGAAGACCCGCTCGAACGACACCGAGTACTCCTTCCGTTCCTCGGTCGAGTACGCCTACCTCACCGGCAACCAGACCGAGGACGGCGTCCTGGTCCTGGAGCCCACCGCGGACGGTCACGAGGGGACGCTCTACCTCCTGCCGCGCTCCGACCGTGAGAACGGCGAGTTCTGGCTCTCCGGCCAGGGCGAGCTGTGGGTCGGCCGCCGCCACTCGCTGGCCGAGGCCGAGACCCTGTACGGCATCGCGACCTCCGACGTGCGCGAACTGACGGACAAGCTGAGCGAGGCCACCGGCCCGGTCCGCGTCGTGCGCGGCTACGACGCCGGTGTCGAGGCCGCCCTGACCGACAAGGTCACCGCCGAGCGCGACGAGGAGCTGCGGGTCTTCCTCTCCGAGGCCCGCCTGGTCAAGGACGCCTTCGAGGTCGGCGAGCTGCAGAAGGCCGTCGACTCCACCGTGCGCGGCTTCGAGGACGTGGTGAAGGTCCTCGACAAGGCCGAGGCGACCAGCGAGCGCTACATCGAGGGAACGTTCTTCCTCCGCGCGCGCGTCGAGGGCAACGACGTCGGCTACGGCTCCATCTGCGCGGCCGGCCCGCACGCCTGCACGCTGCACTGGGTGCGCAACGACGGCCAGGTCCGCTCCGGCGACCTGCTCCTGCTGGACGCGGGCGTGGAGACGCACACCCTGTACACCGCCGACGTCACGCGCACGCTGCCGATCAACGGCACGTACAACGAGATCCAGAAGAAGATCTACGACGCGGTGTACGAGTCCCAGGAGGCCGGCATCGCGGCGGTGAAGCCGGGCGCCAAGTACCGCGACTTCCACGACGCCTCCCAGCGCGTCCTCGCGGAGAAGCTCGTCGAGTGGGGCCTGGTCGAGGGCCCGGTCGAGCGGGTCCTGGAGCTGGGTCTGCAGCGTCGCTGGACGCTGCACGGCACCGGCCACATGCTCGGCATGGACGTGCACGACTGCGCCGCCGCGCGGACCGAGACGTACGTCGAGGGCACGCTGGAGCCGGGCGTGGTCCTCACCGTCGAGCCGGGCCTGTACTTCCAGGCCGACGACCTGACCGTCCCCGAGGAGTACCGCGGCATCGGCGTCCGCATCGAGGACGACATCCTGGTCACCGAGGACGGCAACCGCAATCTCTCGGCGGGCCTGCCGCGCCGCTCCGACGAGGTCGAGGCCTGGATGGCGTCGCTGAAGAGCTGACCCGGGTGTGACGGCCGGGTACCCGCCGGGTGCCCGGCCGTTCCCGTGGGGCGGGAGGGGAGGAGAGTCTCCTGTCCCTCCCCCCCACCCCGCCCCCCTCTGGGGA